>CAMOZG010000061.1 GCA_946630825.1 uncultured Lachnospiraceae bacterium | reverse complement strand
AGCCGCCGCATGCTCCTGAGAACTCAAGGAGAGGCTGCTTGAACTGTGAGCCCTTTACAGAGTCGATCTTAAACTTCTCAACCACATCCTCCTTCTCAGGAAGGGTAACTGCGTAATCGAAGTATTCCTGCTCCTTCTCATTCTCTTCAAAGGACTGCATGGAGATAGCCTTCTCCTTTGCAGGACAAACATTAACGCAGGATCCGCAGCCTGTGCAGTCAAATGCGGAAATAACGATCGAGAACTTGTAATCAGGCATGCCTGTCATATCCTTGCAGGTCATTCCTTCAGGTGCCTTGGAAGCCTCATCTGCTGTCATGGCAACAGGACGGATAACTGCGTGAGGACATACATATGAGCAGCGGTTACACTGGATGCACTTGTCCACATCCCATACGGGAACGTCGGTAGCTACGCCACGCTTCTCGAAAGCGGCTGTACCGGAAGGTGTGGAACCGTCCACATAGGTCTTTACCACAGATACGGGGATGCTATTACCCTGCTGTCCGTTGACCTTCTGCTGGATATTTCTAACGAACTGTGCTGCTGCGCTGTCGCCCTTAACCTCCTGGGAGAAGTCATCATCACCGCAGTTCTTCCATGACTCAGGTACGTCGATCTTAACATAAGCTGTAGCACCTGCGTCAATAGCGTCATGATTCATCTTTACGATATCATCACCCTTCTTGGAGTAGGACTTTGTAGCTGCGTCCTTCATAAGCTTGATAACTTCCTCCTCGGGGATCAGCTTTGTAAGTGAGAAGAAAGCTGACTGAAGAACTGTATTGATGCGCTTGCCAAGTCCGATCTCCTTACCGATCTTAACACCGTCTATGATGTAGAACTGGATGTTGTTCTCAGCAATGTATCTCTTTACCTGACCGGGAAGCTTTTCATCCAACTCCTCGGGAGTCCACTGTGTATTGAACAGGAATGTACCGCCGGGTACCAGATCCTGAACCATGTTGTACTTATAGATATAAGCTGTGCAGTGGCAGGCAACGAAGTTAGCCTGGCTGATAAGGTATGTACTCTTAATAGGAGTATGACCGAAGCGAAGGTGGGAAATGGTAACACCACCGGACTTCTTTGAGTCATAATCAAAGTATGCCTGAGCATACATGTCTGTATTGTCACCAATGATCTTGATGGAGTTCTTATTGGCTCCAACTGTACCGTCGGCACCGAGACCCCAGAACTTGCAGGCTGTGGTTCCCTCGGGAGCGGTAACAGGGTTCTCCTTGCGCTCCAAGGAAAGATGTGTAACATCATCAGTGATGGAAAGGGTGAATCTCTCCTTATCCTCATTGTGATATGTAGCGATAATATCTGCAGGAGTGGTATCCTTTGAACCTAAGCCGTAACGTCCGCCGAATATGCTTACACCGTCAAACTTGGTGCCCTTAAGAGCAGCTACTACGTCTAAGAAAAGAGGCTCACCAAAGGAACCGGGCTCCTTTGTACGATCAAGTACATAGATCCTTTTAACGGAATCGGGAATGGCAGCGATCAGAGCATCCTTAACAAAAGGACGATAGAGGCGAACCTTAACCACGCCTACCTTTTCTCCACGGCCTACCAGATAATCTATGGTCTCGTCAATGGTCTCGCATACGGAACCCATGGCGATAATGATCTTTTCTGCATCAGCAGCTCCATAGTAGTTAAAGAGCTTGTAGTCTGTACCAAGCTTCTCATTGATCTTGTCCATGTACTTGGTCACTACTGCAGGAAGCTCCTCATAGTAGGAGTTGCAAGCCTCTCTGGACTGGAAGAATAGATCAGGGTTCTGTGCAGATCCCATTTCCTTGGGAGCATTGGGGTTAAGAGCATTCTTCTTAAACTCTTCTACCTTGTCCCAGGGCATGATATCCTCAAGCTGATCATACTCCCATGCTTCGATCTTCTGGATCTCATGGGATGTACGGAAACCATCAAAGAAGTTAATGAAAGGAACCTTACCCTCAATAGCTGCACCATAGGCAACGGGTGTCAGATCCATAACCTCCTGTACGGATGACTCACACAGCATAGCGCAGCCGGTCTGACGGCAGGCATATACATCAGAGTGATCACCGAAAATATTAAGAGCGTGTGTAGCTACACAACGTGCAGATACATTGAATACTCCGGGAAGTCCCTCACCTGCGATCTTGTACAGGTTGGGGATCATAAGCAAAAGTCCCTGGGAAGCTGTGTAGGTGGTGGTAAGAGCTCCTGCTGCCAGTGCTCCGTGAACAGCACCTGCTGCTCCTGCCTCTGACTGCATCTCTGTGATCTGTACAGTCTGTCCGAAAAGGTTCTTTCTGCCGGCATTTGCCCACTCGTCTACGTGCTCAGGCATAACTGAAGAGGGAGTGATGGGATACATCGCTGCCACTTCTGTGAAAGCATAGGATGCATGAGCTGCAGCCTGGTTGCCGTCCATGGTTTTCATCGGTCTTTTGATCATGTTTTCCTCCTTTATACATACATACTTCTACAGTCTGCGCTTACAACCGGGTGTCGCAGGCGCATACCGAATATTAAATAGTTACATAATAACTACCATATCCATATAGTGCAGCTGAGCGTAGATATAACCCCTTACACCCAGCGCAAACTATTATAACAATTTTTACGTAAAAAATATACTTTTTTTTTCAAAACAATTAAAAAGTATCAGTCGTCCTCTTCTTCCTCCGCTGTAGTGGCGTAAACGGTACGCTTTCTTGCCATCTCATCAGACTCCAAATACTCGTCATAGGTGGTTATCTTGTCGATCATTGTGCCGTTTGGCAAAATCTCCATTATGCGGTTGGCAGTGGTCTCCACGATCTGATGGTCACGGGATGAAAACAAAAGCACTCCGGGGAATTTTTTCAATCCCTCATTTAAGGCTGTGATGGCTTCCATGTCCAGATGGTCTGTAGGCTCATCTAAAATAAGGACATTGGATCCCTCTATCATCATGCGGGACAAAAGCACCCTCACCTTTTCGCCTCCTGAGAGGACCTTCATCTTTTTCACGCCGTCTTCACCGGCAAAAAGCATACGTCCCAAAAAGCCCCTGACGTAGGTGGCATCCTTGATCTCGGAGAACTGGGTGAGCCAGTCAACTATAATAAGATCCGTGTCAAAGATCTTTGTGTTGTCCTTGGGGAAATAGGACTGGGATGTGGTAACTCCCCATTTAAAGTCACCGCTGTCCGGCTCCATCTCTCCTGTCAGGATCTGGAAAAGTACCGTCTTGGCAGCCTCGTTGCTTCCCACAAAAGCTACCTTGTCATCATGGTTTAGGGTAAAGCTTATATTGTCAAGCACCTTCACTCCGTCTATGGTCTTTGACAGATCATGAACCTCCAAGACCTCGTTTCCTATCTCCCGGTTGGGTCTGAAATCAATATAGGGATACTTTCTGGATGAGGGTCTGATATCGTCCAGCTCGATCTTTTCAAGAGCTCTCTTACGGGAGGTAGCCTGTTTGGACTTTGAGGCATTGGCAGAAAACCGCTGGATAAACTCCTGCAGTTCCTTGATCTGCTCCTCTTTTTTCTTGTTTGCCTCCTTGCGCTGCTTCATAATAAGCTGGGAGGACTCGTACCAGAAATCATAGTTACCGGCATAGAGCTGGATCTTGCCGTAGTCTATATCCGCTGTATGGGTGCAAACCTTATTAAGGAAATACCTGTCATGGGATACTACTATTACAGTGTTGTCAAAGTTGATCAAAAACTCCTCCAGCCAGCCTATGGCATCCAGATCCAGATGGTTGGTGGGCTCGTCCAAAAGCAGTATGTCCGGGTTGCCAAAGAGCGCCCGTGCCAAAAGGACCTTGACCTTCATGGGAGATTCCAGATCTTTCATCTGATTGTAATGGTACTCAACCGGTATTCCCAGTCCGTTTAAAAGTGTGGCTGCATCACTTTCCGCATTCCAACCGTCCATCTCGGCAAATTCAGCCTCCAGCTCGGAAGCACGTATGCCGTCCTCATCAGAGAAATCCTCCTTGGCATAGATGGCATCCTTTTCCTTCATTATATCGTAAAGTCTGCTGTTGCCCTGGATCACTGTGTCCAAAACTGTCTGCTCGTCATATTTAAAATGGTCCTGCTCCAGTACCGAAAGCCTGTCTCCCGGTGTCATGACCACATCACCGTTTGTGGGCTCCAGCTTGCCGGAAAGAATCTTTAAAAAAGTAGACTTGCCTGCGCCGTTGGCACCGATCAGTCCATAGCAGTTGCCCTCGGTAAACTTGATATTCACATCCTCAAAGAGAGCCTTTTTGCCGATCCGTAGTGTGACATTTGCTGCCTGTATCATGTTAAAACTCCTTATTTCTCAGCGTTTGTTTATTTTTTATCACTCATAGCATTATATAAAATATGTAGAAAATTTCAAGACAAAATGCTCAACAATCAAGGAAAAAACCCATCCGATCCTTCCGGTGGCAGACCGGGCTCTTAGGTTATCTTTGGTAATGTCACGAAGATCACTCCTGGTTATACTTTATTAAAAATAAACTGCGGTTAAAGCCCATGGAGGTCAGATGACGGTTGCCGAAATCTCTTTTTTCCAGATAGGAAGATACAATATAAGCAGAAAGGGATGTGGTGCTTACATCCTCATCAGCCATATCAAAGGATACACCTCCATCCTTTGATATGATCTGCACACCATCCTCCTTCAAAAATACCGTGCACTCTGCCAAAACAGGTTTATCATCATTCATGTTTCTGATAAAAAGATACATCTCCTCTATCAGAAGACTGACACGATATACGGTGGCGCTGTCAACATTATTCTCCTTTAACAGCGCTTCCACCTCTTTCTGTACACGGATGATCTCCTCCTTATCTGTAGTCAGATTGAAAATGTAGCTCTGTTCCCCGCCAAATATTTTGGAAAGAAGCAAAGGACAATCCTCACTGCCATAGCGGATCCTGATATAGAGCATCAAAGCCCCATATGCCAGCATGGGCGCCGTAACCAGCCCCATAAAAAGCCCCAGTTTTCCCCAGATCCCTCCCAAAACAAATACCAGGGATATGCTGAAGATCACATCACGAAGTGCACATGCCATCAGCCCCAGGGCGATCTTTTCAATAACCAGATAATAAGAGGTCAATAAATACAACAGGCTGACAAAGGTGGAGCCAAAAGCCATCATACGCACTCCCAGCACGATCCAGTGAGCAAGCTCGGGGTCTGTCACATCCATCACTCCGGGCATGACCGGGGCAATAATTATCATTACCACAGTGACAATAATACCCTCTATTATTGCTGTTTTATTTGCCAGACCATAACTTCTTCTAATACCTTCACTGTTGTTTTCCCCCACATATACACTGAAAATAGGACCGGTGGCTTCACCAATACCGTCAAAGAGCAGTTGGAATTCGCGACTCATGGTGACTGCAGCCACAAGGATCAGATACTCCGACCCGAAATGGGTGCTGACATAGCTGTTAAGCGCAGCAGTTAAGATCGAAATAAACAGATATGAACTTGAGTCAATAATACTGTATTGCACCACGTCCTTTACCAGACCAAAGGAAAAATAAAAGCCCAGCTTAAGGGAATTATTCTCCTTTGTAAAGTGCAGCATAAAGATCGCCAGTGAGATCAGATTGAATAAAAAGGATGCCAGTCCGATACCCCGTATCCCCATAAAATGAGAAAGAACAACAGAAAAAATAATATTACCCAGTCCCTGTATACCATTTGCAATGCTTGTGATAGTCTCATCACCATCATAGTATACCATGGCTCCTATGAGCATCTGCATTGGCAAGATCATAAGGGTGAAACGGATCCAGAACATATATCCTTCAGCCTGCTCCAGTATATTTTCATCAACTGTTCCGCTTCTTAAATAGGCATTCCCGAATAGAGTCAAAAACACAGCCATTGCCACACCGATAACAATTGCCATTAGGATCCCCATTCCAAATGCCTTGTCTGCCTTATCCTTGTTAAATTTTCCCATCTCTGTAGAGTATAGAATGGGTACACCCAGGGAAATAATGGAGCCAAAAAAAGCCTCCAGTGAGTAAAGGGGAGTCACCAGAACGATCCCGGAAACAGCCTCTGATCCAATGGTTATACCGGCAATGATCTGATCTGACATAAGAAGTACAGATACCACCATCATGGTCATGGTGCCACCCATCAGCATGGTAATAAACTTTTTGCCCATAAGTGTATGAATGCTATTATTTTGTACCGTCTTTTCTGTCATGTTTTTTTCTCCAGTCCTTTTCTAAATTGCAGTCTGCTCCAATATTTCTCCCACCGTCTTACTTTTAAGCTCAGGATCCTTTGCGATCTTTTCCGCCATTTTCGTCAGACGGTTTCCGAAATCCTCAATGGTCTTTTGACTGTAAAATCCGGCTGCGTAATCCAGAAGTGCAAGATCCATATTCTCACCATCCAGGATCTCAATGTCCAGCGCATTCTGGGAAGCCCGGTTTTTCTCCTCCAGCTCCACCTCCTCTGTGGAAAAATCCAACACATTGTCAACGCTGTAATAATCCCCCTGATAGAGGATACATACCGTATCATCTATGATCGGTCGCTTTAATATACTTCTCACATACGGATAATTCGAATATACAATGCCTTTTTCGATCTGATCACGAATGTCAGTGATGACTTCTGCCATGGTCATCTCATCCCGAAGCTTTATAGCCACCGGAAGTTCACGATACAGAGTACCCACAATATTCATCTGTTCGCTGCGGCTTCGACCATTGAAGATCCATGTGACCATTACATCCTTTTCCTTTGTAACAGCCGCAAGTGTCAAAAGTCCTGCCAGGATATACAGTCCATTCTTTCCGATACCTAAGCGCTCACGGGCAATTTCGTATTCTTCCTCTGTGATCCTTTGCGAAAGCTCTATGGTATTCGCCGGGTTCTCCTTAGACTCAAACTCATGGGGGAGGTTCTTTATCCAGCTTGTATTGGAATACCGGGATTCAAAATAGCTCTTCGCCGCAGCCCATTCCTCTGTCTCCTCTAAAAGTCTCGAAATGTTATAGAAATAATAGTCCTTTGCCAGGGGCTCTCCCGAAAGAGCTCTTGCCATATCCTCCTCTAAGACATTTCCGGAGAATCCGTCCGCAATGATATGGTGGATATCATAAAATAAATAACTTGCGTCACCTGTGGCAAATACCCTGCAGCGGTACAAATGCCCATCCAACATTTCAAAGGGCTCCACCAGATCATCCTTCTTTTGTAAAAGCTCCTCCTCTGTAGTGGTTTCCACCCTGATCTGTCTCATTTGCTCAGGGGCATAGCGCTGCATTATCTTTCCATCCTCTCCTTTAAAGAGGACAGTCATAAAAGCCGGATGCTGCTCGAGCACAAGTGTAAGTGCCCGGGCAAGCTCCTCTGCATCTACACCCTGCAGCCGGATCATTCCGGAAAGATTATACATGGTGGTGTTAGGAAACATACTCTGGTAGTCAAAGATCATCTGCTGCTCTGCCGTCAGCCCCCATGCCTTTTCCTTCGCCTTTTGATCTGCTTCATCCAGATCTCCTAAAGATAGCACCGTCTTTTTCTCATATATCGAAGCTATTGCCGCAGGGGTCTTTCCATTGAAAATATCCTCCACATTAACACCCTCGATCCCCAGCTCCAAGATCAGTTGTATCGCAAGAAGGGAGCCACCGCCCAAGGCAAAAAAGTCATCATTCCTGCCGATCTTCGGAAGGCCAAGAACTCTCTGCATTGCCTCACAGAGCTTCTCTTCGATCTCATTTTGGGGTTTTTCATAATCCACCAGATAATTCATAACCGTAGGCTTAGGAAGTGCCTTCCGATCCAGCTTTCCTGAATTTGTTTTCGGGAACTCATCCAATTGAATGAAGAAGGAGGGGATCATATATGGACGCACGTGATCCTTCATCATTTCTTTCAGCTCGTCCTGCCCGATATCTGTATCCCCCAGATAATAAGCCGCCAGATAGGCTCCGTTTTCCCCATTAAATCCAGCCACTGCCACCTGGCTTATACCTGTCACCTTTTGGATCACCGCCTCGACTCCCGCCGGCTCAACCCGCTTTCCGTTGATAGACACGGTGTCTCTGATGCGACCGATTATATAATATACACCATCTTCATCCCGCTTTGCCAGATCTCCGGTGTGATAGATCCCATCCACAAAGGTTTTTTTGTTTAATTCCGGGAGGTTGATATAGCCTCTGGTGTAGGGCATTTCACAACAGAACTCCCCGGCTTCTCCGACAGGAAGCTCCCGATTCTCCTCATCCAAAACAAAGAGCCGCAGATCCGTCAGTGCCTTTCCAATAGGTGCGATCTCATAGGGACGATCTAAAAGTGTCGCCGCCATTACTGCAGCAGTCTCGGAGCTGGCATATCCATTTAAGACCCTGAGTGTTTTCGGATCCCGCCAGATGCCGTTTGCGGATTCTGAGCTTGTGGTCACCTTTTTTAAAGAGGGACCCCAGTCGTCAACGGCACGAAACAGGGAGGCTGGAAAATATGCGTTATTTACATCATGCTCCATAAAGAACTGGCGCATCCTGTTGGGATCGGTTCGAACCTCATTCGGCACAAACACCAGCTTCATCCCATTGAAAAACGACAACGTGGATGCCAGGAAAATAGGAATGAAATCCATAGGAAAATATACCGGATAGGTGTCGTCGCCCCCAAATATCGGCTCCCCCTCAAAATAATAGGATCGTTCGATCATGGCTAACTTGCCGTATTCATGAAGCACACCCTTGGGATTTCCCATTGTCCCGGATGTGTATACGGCAAAGGCAGCCGCATGCAGATCCAACGATTCATGCCCCGAAAGAGGCTCCACTTTAAGGATCGTCTCCCATGCGCCCCGATCGATCACCAGCTTGCAGTCACAATCCCTGCGGATAAAGTCCACACGCTTCTTCGGTGCGCCCTCCTCCAAAACGACCGCAGCCGCACCAGCCTTCCAGACCCCGAGAATACATACACTCACGGCACATCCTCTGGGAAGATAGATATTTACCATATCCTCCCTGCCAATGCCATGATCCTTCAGATAGCGGTAAACCCTTGCGGAAAGCTCATCCAGCTTTTGGATCGTGATATCCGTTTCCTTTGGACCTTCACTCAATATAACCTTTGTGGGTTTCGTCTGTTTTAGTTTTTCAAATTCTTCAAATATACTTAACTTATCAAATACATCTGTGTTAGCCATAAATTTTTTCCTTAAGCCTTCAAGCTATACATATCTTTTCTATTCTATAACATATTCTAACGGCAAGGCAACCGGATTTTGACAAATCAAAAAGGAGACCGGGTCCTCTAACCCTGTCTCCTTTGCTCTCTTTAAGCCTTTCTTGTTATAAAGCCGTGGATCACTGCGGCTATTATGAGGATCACCCCCACCAGCGGGTAGACTATCATAAGCCTGTTGGTGGTTCCGTAGATATCAATGACCCCCTTCATGGCTGAGCCAATGGTCAAGGTTGCCACTCCGTAATTCCATAATCTGATGGTATTATCCTCCGGTATCCTGAGATCAAATATCACTATTGCAAGCGCCGGCAGAAGTCCCATCACCAGGGGAAATCCAAAGGCATATATCATGTAATAGGAATAAACCCGGTGTGAAAAGATCTCATATATCCCTCCAAAAAGTGCCATGAAGATCGCCGCTGCCAGATAGCCGAAAGCCATCTTTAAAATCCTTGTTTTTTCAACTGATGTATACAATGTCACTCACACTCCTTTCCTTTGATGAATTGCCTGTGGAGGTAGGTGTATTTATTACCTCTCCGTTAAAGTACATTGTGGAGGATCCGCCTCCGTCCAGATTATATGCGCAGGTGGCACCTAAGGACTTCATGAAATCAGCCAGCTCATAGAGGGAAAGTCCCTCGCTTTCTTCTGTTCTTCCGTCCGCCACCACAAAGAGATAGTGACCATCCTCTGTCACGCCCATTGCTGTTCTCGGATTGGATGCCATGGCTTTTCCAACCTCCTGATCCTCAGTCACGGAGATCTCACCATCCTCTATAAGTCCCGGTCCAAAGGAAAATGCCTGCCAGACACCGGATTCCACCAGTTCATCCGCACTGACTGTAGATGGATCCACCACCTTCATGCTTCCGTCGGCATAGATGCAAAGCACGTCCTCATCCCCTGCTTCATCTCTGTACACCACACCGTTTCTTATCACATAGCCACTCTCTCTGGCTCCGTAATAATCTCCGTTTATTGCCAGAACGGCATCATTATCCTTTGCAATATTTGAGGTGGTATCCGTCACATTTTTCCCATAAGTATCCTCTGCAAAAGCTGTCTTGATATACTCCGTGGAGTCGGCAGCAACATCAGCCACATAGACCTTGGTCTCATTCACCGTATACTCCTTTACCTCTATGGTGACGTTTTCATCAGAGTATTCTCCTATGTCCGTCACCTCATCCGAAACCTCAAGTTCCGTGGTATTTACCGAAGCGGACTTGCTGCTGCCGGAGGCATTGTTACCGCCCCGACCGCCTTTTCCTTTTTTAGAAAATGATCCATCATGGCTATGATGATGCCCGCTTTCTGATGAATCAGTGGTTTCATCTTCTGTCTCCGTGGTCTCATCCGAATCACTGTCCTTTGTATTTTCTTTTGCCTGGACATCATCAAACATTGCCGTATTGGCAGTCGTCCCTGTCTGATAGGCACTCGATATCACAAAGGTGTCCAGTGAAACATAAACTGTAAAGATCAAAAGTGCCGTTGTAAAAAGTATCGTCGGTTTTTTATTTTTCATATTGCCACCTTTCCCGGCAGAGCCTTTTGGGCTGCCGTACCATGTTTTTTGAAAATAAATCTGTGCTGGATCGTATAGCTTACAAAGAACATGACTACCTCAGTTATGACCTTGCCAAGATATACATTTACCCCTGTGTATGCCAGACCTGCCAGTATCGCCGTATTCGCCGCCAATATAAATACCGCAAGAGCCACATACTGGGTGATGGATCTCAAAAGACCTGCCCTGCTTTTAAATACCAGCTTCCTGTTCATTGTATAGTTAAAGGAAGCCGACAGGATCCTTGCAAATATATTTGAAATGGTAAGCACTCCCGTCAGATTCAGAAATACTATATAAAGCATATAGTCCAGTAAAAAGCTTAAAAAGGACACCCCGGAAAATTTCAGTATCTCTTTGTATATTCTCACCGAATCTTTGATGGTATCAAAATGGGAGGAGGCATTTTCTTCTATGTAAACTGTTTTTATGGGGATCTCCTCCATGGGAAGCCTTTGTCTGGCAAAGTACATCAGCATATTCATCTCATATTCGTAGCGCTCCCCGGGAATATTTATCATTATGGGAGAAAGCTTGTGGGAAAAAGCCCGCAGTCCCGTCTGTGTATCGTATATCTCTGCGCCGCATGCAGCCCGGTACACAAAGCGTGTTATGGAATTTCCGACCCTGCTCCTTAAGGGCACCTTTCCCTCAAAGCGTCTGCCCCCAAGTATCAGTTTGTCCATATTATCCGCTGCCATGGAGGTGACCTTTTCTATATCCTCACAGGTGTGCTGCCCGTCACAGTCTGCCGTAACCACAACATAGGGCTCGTTGTAATTAAGGCATATATAAAAAAGACCGGTCTTGATGGCATTTCCCTTGCCACGGTTTTGACTATGGGATATCACTGTGGCATTTTTCTTCCCCGCCAGCGAAAAAATACCCTCGTATTTGGCGCCGCTTCCGTCATCCACCACCACCACATCATAGCCACCTATAAAAAGGCTTTCGATCAGATCGATCATCTTAAGATCCGGTTCGTATGCCGGGATCAAAGCTATCTTTTTCATATGGTTCACCTCACTTTCATGATGATATAATACATACCAAACCTTAAGTGAAGTTTAAGTAAAAAAAGACAGGGCAAAACCCTGTCTTAACATAAAGATCAATATGATTTTTTAGTTTTTAAAGCTGTGAACCGGAGCCGGGATACGTCCCTGCCTGGAGATAA
>CAMOZG010000060.1 GCA_946630825.1 uncultured Lachnospiraceae bacterium | reverse complement strand
GCTGGTTGCGGCATTGGCAGTAAGGGCATATACCGGCACATCATAGCCCTCTTCTTTTATGTGGTGCATGGTCTCTATGCCGTCCATCTCCGGCATCATATGATCCAAAAATACCACATGGTAGCTTTCCTTTTTAAGCTTATCCAGACACTCCCTGCCTGATGTGGCGGTATCCACCCGGATCCCGGTGGCTGACAAAAGTCCCTTTATGACCGTAAGGTTCATATCCGAGTCATCCACCACCAGCACCCGTCCCTCGGGAGCCACAAACAAAGGCACGTATTCCTCTTCATAGGTCTCGTCCTCTTCCTCCACAAACTCACCTATGACATCAGTATCCACTATGCCCTGTCTTACGGTAAAGTAGAAGGTGGAGCCCTCTCCATAGACGGATTCCACATGGAGATCATCCCCCATTAAAAGGGCAAATTTCTTGGATATATCAAGTCCCAGGCCGGTGCCCTGGATACCGGAATTTCTCTTTTCATCCAGCCTGTCAAAGGCGGAAAAAAGCTTATCCATATCCTCAGGTCTTATGCCTATGCCCGTATCCGACACCTCATACTTTATCAGGCAGTTCTCCTCATTTTTTTCCTCCACAGTGACACTCAGTGTAAAGGAGCCCTCTTCCGTATATTTGACGGAATTTGTCAGAAGGTTTAAGACCACCTGCTTGATCTTGCCATCATCCGCATACAAAACCTTTGGCAGCTTTTCATCTATCCTTGTAATAAAGGAAAGCCCCTTGTCCGCGGATCTGACCCGGATCATATTGCAGACACCCCTTAGCATATCCACCACGTCGTATTCCCTCTCCACCAGGTTCATCTTTCCGGATTCGATCTTTGAAAGATCTAAAATGTCATTCACCAGTGAAAGCAGGGATTCGGAGGCACGTTTTATGGATCTGGCATAGCCGGTGATGGTCTGGGCATATTCCCTGCCGGCGGCTTTTTTATCCTCCCTAAGTATCATCTCATCCATACCCATTATGGTGTTGATGGGGGTGCGTATCTCATGGGACATGTTTGCCAAAAACCGGGATTTTGCACTGTTGGCTCTCTCCGCCTCCTCCTTTGCCTCCCGGATCTGCTCCACCTGTCTGGCTATGGTGGTGGTCTTTATCACCCGGTAAACTATGTAGCCTGCCATCATCATGGCAAAGACTATAAGCAGGATCCTGACCCACAGAAGCTCCAATATGGCAGGCTCCTTGTAAATGGAAAATGTCTCATCCCTCTTTACCGACCCCTCAATGGGATCAAGTATCTGCACATGGAGGGTGTAATCCCCATAGGGCATGTTGGTGTAGTTTAGGGGAGTGATGTTGTTGTGATAGGTGGTAAAGCCCTCGTCCCCGGAGCCCTCCATATAAAGCCTGACCAGAGGATTTGTCAGATCATAGTTTAAAATAGCAGGCAGGATCTGTACTCTGCCGTCACCCTTTGGCAGCACATATTTCCCTGAAGCATCCGGCATGATCACCTCATCATCATAGGTGATGTGGTTGATAAGGATGTTGTATTCGCTGCTTGTGAGATCATAGTTTTCCGCCGAGATGCATCTCACACCGTCGGTACAGCAGATATAAAAGGTCCTGTCATAGAGATCCACCACCGTCTCATTCCATGAGTTGGCAGTAGGTGTGGTGGAAAAGCCTCTGCTGTTGTCAAGGATCGTATAGTTGTAGCCCTCCTTATCCGCGATCAGATCCTCATACTTTGTCACATATATACCGGCGCTGGATACCACAAGCACCTCCCCGTTACGGGAAAAGATCACGTCATAGTTGTTGGTGTAGGGGAAATTTTTAAGCCGCCTTATCTCCTTTTTATTATCGTAGTAAAGGGCATTGCTGGTAACATAGATATACCCTCCGTCGGGAGTTGGAACTATGCGTAGCACCACCAGGCTTTCCAAGCCGTTGTTCTTATCTATACATTCGGCGATCCTTCCCTGACGTATCCTGTATATGCCGTCACCGTCAGAGCCTATAAGGATGGATCCGTCATCATCCTCCACCATGGTAAGGATCTGAGCCACTATGCCGTCGGCTTCTCCCAGCTTTCCCACCACCACGTCATTATTTATAAAGTTGACTCCCATGTTGCTTGCCGCCAGGATGTTTCCGCTTTTAAGCTCCATGCAGCACCTGAAGCGCCCGCCGACTGTGCCCCCTTCACTTTCGTTAAAAATATTGATACTGCCGTCTGGATGGATCTCCACAAGACCGTCCTTGCCGTAGGTCGACACCCACATGCTTCCCCGGCTGTCCTCAAACAAATGGCGCACACGCACCCCGTCAAATCTCTCTAAAAAATCATAGTCTTTTTTCTTATAGGTGGTACGGTCCACCACAAAAAGACCGCTGTCCGTGCCGATATACAGATCCTCTTTGTGAAAAGCCACGGCATTTACCACAGTCTCCTTAAGCCCTGCTTTTATAAAAATATCCGTAAAGGGATTGGGGGTAAACTCAACTATCCCCTGCTTATTTGACACAAACCAGATATTGCCTTCATAGTCCTTTATCACCTGGGATACGGATGATACAAAATTCTGCTGGGACAGATCCGTGACCTCCTCAGTCACACCGTCAATAAAGCCCAGACCGCTTTCCGCGCAGTAGAAATATCCGCCCCCCTCCTTGTCATACATGATATCGTTGATATAATAAGCATTTCCGCAGGTGATATTTTCCTTGCCGTATATACGGTCGCCCTTTACCACAAGCTTTGTCACATAATCCGCCGTGGTGCCTGCTATTATACCGTCCTCTAAATTTCCGCTGACAGAGAGGAAATACACCCCCTCATCCCCGGTCTCAAAGGTATCTATGATAGCTCCGTTCCTGAGGAGAAAGACCACGCCCCCGTTGGTCACTCCCAAAACGGATCCGTCATCCAAAGCTATTACGGATCTGATCCCCACCGTATCCTCGGTGGCATCCAAAAGCTCCACTGTCCCATCTTCCCTGATGACTGACATATTTGCCACGGTACCCACGTATATTTCACCGTTTCGATCCTCGCATATGGATCTGACGGCATCTGCAGCCAGTCCGTCCTGTGTGGTGTATATCCTGGATTCTCCTGTCCCCGGATCATAGCACACCAGACCGCTGTCATTGGTGCCTATCCAAAGTCTGCCCTTTGAATCATTAAAAAGCCGCATAACATTACAGATACGATCGTCTATATCGAATTTTTCAAAACGATAACCGTCATATCTGTAAAGTCCGCTGTATGTACCCACCCAGATGTATCCGTCATCAGTCTGGGCTATGGTATTTATCTGCATGGAAACCAGACCGTCATAGGAGTCATAGCTTATAGGCTCGTAATCAGCCAGATAGTCTGTGGCTGCCGCAGCTTTTGTGCCGGCAGCCATAAAAGACATGAAAAATATGAAAAGAAAAAAGATCCCCCTGCGCATACGATCCCTCCCCGTTTAGTATAGCATTTTTTAATTGGCTGCACTTTTTGCGAAGATCAGAATTCGTTGAGACAAGGCGCCCGAGTGAGGCGTACCGAGTGGTACGCTGATCGAGGGCAACGCAGTATCAACGGATTCTGGCAAGTCAAAAAGTGTAGCTAATTAGAAATTGCTATACTATTTTTAAAGCTTGCTCCCCTTTGATCCTCCGAAGGAGGCAGAATCTAAAATGTTGGAATCAAAGGTAAAGGTCAGTCCATCCTCACTTCTTTTCCTCTTTAATGCCAGCTCTATCATCCGATCAAGCAGCTCCTTATAGGGCACTCCCAGTGGCTCCCACAGATAAAAAGCCAGAGAGCCGGGGATGGTATTTATCTCATTAAAGTAAAGCTTGTCATTGTCCTCGTCTATCATAAAGTCGATCCTTGCCACTCCGTTGCAGCCCAATGCCTTAAAGGATCTGACTGCCATATCCCTGACCTCTTCCCTCTTTTCGGGAGAAAGGTTTGCTGGAATCTGTCTGGCTATGCTTGCCATGCCGCTTCCCTTGGTGCCGCCCCCCTTGGCATTGCTGACATACTTATCCTCATAGCTTAATATGTCCTCTGTGTGCATGGGCTCCTCGCACTCAGATGCCTCCGCCTCATTTTCATCTCCCAATACGGAGCAGTTTATCTCCCTAAGGGATGTGATGGCATGCTCCACTAAAACCCTGGTGGCATACCTGTAGGCATCATCTATGGAGGATATCAGCTCGCTTCTGTTTTTCGCCACGGATATACCCACGGAGGACCCCAGATTAACAGGCTTTACGATCACGGGATAACCAAGCTTTTTTTCTATCTCATCTGCCATGGTATCCATGGCAGCATAATCCGAAAGGGTAAAAACGCAGGCATCCAGCACCGGTATCCCGGCTTCCTTTAGCACCGTTTTCATAATAAATTTATCCATACCCACCGCAGAGGCTGTCACATCACAGCCCACAAAGGGGATCCCCAAGGTCTTCAGATAACCCTGGAGAGCGCCGTCCTCCACATTGGTTCCGTGAACCACGGGAAAAGCCACATCCACCTCTATTTCCACATTCTTTCCAAACTTCTTTGGAGGGAAGGAGGTAAGATACACCCTGTCATCCTCGTTTACCATAATGACTCTGGTACTTTTTTTCAAAAGCCCCGGAATATCCTTGTAGGAATCTATATCTCCAATGCCCTCTCCCACATACATCTCATTTTTCTTGGTAAGATAAACGGGAGTCACCTCATATTTATCCCTGTCCATTGCCAGAAAAGCCTGGATGCCTGATATGACACTTACCTCATGTTCTACGGATTTGCCTCCGAAAAGCATTGCTACCCTTGTTTTCATAACTCCCTCCTAAAAGCACATTTTTTTAACTGTCTCATAATTCAGATCTCCGCCAAAGAGATCCAGTGCCGAACCAACAGTGATATTGATCCTGCCTCTGCCAAGCTCACGTATGCGCTCCACATCCTCATAGCTTGATATGCCCCCTGCGTAGGTGATGGGATGTCCATCATACCCTGAGAGGATTTCTAAGACCTCTTCATCAATTCCCGTGTTCTTGCCCTCCATATCCACCGCATGGATCAGGTACTCGTCACAGCAGGGATCCAGCTTGTAAAAAAGCTCCGGCTCCACCCTCTGGGATGTAAAGGTCTGCCACCGGTCCGTAACCACATAGTGATTGTGGTGACGCTTTCTGGCAGAAAGGTCTATCACCAGATGCTCGGCACCAACGGCTTTTACCATCTTCTCTATCCGCCCAAGATCCAGCTCTCCATCCGAAAAGGCATAGGATGTAATGATCACATGGCTGGCTCCCGCATCCAGAAATTCCGGTGCATTTTCGGGATTTATCCCGCCCCCTATCTGCAAGCCCTTGGGAAAAGCAGACAGTGCTGCCAGCGCCTGTTCCTTTGTCTTTTCATAATAGGGGCTGTCCGGTCTGTTAAGCATGATCACATGACCGCCGAAAAGTCCCTCCTGCCTGTAGAAATCCGCAAAGAAGTCGGCTCCTCTTTCAGAGACAAAGTTTTCCACTGCGGTATCCCCCTCGTCCCTTAAGCTTCCCCCTATGATCTGCTTAACCTTTCCGTTGTGTATGTCAATACACGGTCGATATTCCATTTTTTCTCCTCTAATAGCACAAGTTATTATCTGACCAGATCCGTCCGTACCCGATCCCGTAGCGCTCATACGCAGCTTCCGGTATCTGGCTCCTTAAATTTATTAGTTGTAATTGTCAGTAAGGTCGTTTTCCAAAAGTATGTATTTATGTCCCTCTCCACGGATGGCATTTGCCTGGGACATTGCCTCCGAAAGCGTATCAAAGGTCCAAATCCTTTTAGGGTCAAAGCCGGAATCCTTTGCTCCGTTTAAAATGGGCTTTATGTGATCTCTTCCCACCAGGATGATATAGTCACAGCAGTCTGCGGCATAGGTGCCGAATTTGTAATTATACTCCTCTTCCATATCTCCAAGCTCCACCATGCCGGGAGTAATAAGTATCCTGATACCCTCAAAAAGCTTTAAGGTCTCCACTGCGGCTTTGGAACCCACAGGATTGGAGTTATAGGCATCATCAATTATGGTCATGTCTCCATGGGGGCGAAGCTGCATACGGTGTTCCACCGGTTCTAAGCGCCTGATGGGAATATTAAGCTCACTTAAGGCTATCCCCAGCTTATGTGCCACTGCTATGGCTCCCACCACATTTATCACATTGTGCTCTCCCACCAGTCTCATCTGGTAGTGCATGGACTCACCCTCAGGGGTGTGGACCACAAAATCCGTGCCGTGCTCGGAAAGCTTGATATCAGTGGCGAAGTATCCGTCACGATCCCCGGCGGCATGGTAAAAGGTGGTGTTTTTGTACTCCAAAGCCTTGTCCCGGATATACTCATTGTCCCCGTTAAGGATCAGCATACCCCCCTCCGGCAGGGCATCCGCCAGCTCAAACTTGGTGGACTTTATATTGTCCATGGAAAAAAACGTCTCTAAATGCTGGGGTCCAATGCTTGTGATCACACCGTGATGGGGATGGACGATATCACAGATCTCCTTTATATCCCCCACATGCCTGGCTCCCATCTCGCAGACAAAGATCTGGTGGGTACTTTTTAGCTGCTCGTTTATGGTCTTGACCACTCCCAAGGGAGTATTGTAGCTTTCGGGAGTAATAAGCACATCAAACTTCTGGGACAAAAGGGTCTTAAGATAGTACTTAACACTGGTCTTTCCGTAGCTTCCCGTAACGCCTATTATTATAAGATCCTTATTATCCGAAAGCTTCTTTTGGGCAGATCTTATGAATCTGTCGTGACCGGCTTTTTCAATGGGATGATTTATTATATTTGCCAGCACATCCAGTATCCACTGAAGGGAAGAAATTATCATTATCACTCCCGCCCAGGCATATTTTGGAACAAAGACAAGTGCCAAAAGCACCAGCACTGCCATAACCACTGTGATGGTTATTATCATCCGCTTCACCCTGGGGGTGTAGACCAGCTTCTTTTTATTGTTAAGCCGGTTCATGGCACGAAATACATAGTAGATGAGTATGAGGGTGATGATGCTTATGATATCAAGCGCCCACATAAGCCCCCATACCACAGACATGAGTCCGCTATCTGTCCCCGGGGAGTACAGGCATCCCAAAACCACCCGAAGAAGTCCTGTGATGCAGGCAAAAAACAAAAGCCACTGCCTGCGTCCCGTGCGCTTAAGCCAGTTAATGTGCTCACCGTTTTTGTAGCCGTTCTGCTGGAACATATGCATGTTATGGGTCAGGGACATCACTATCCCCGGCACCGCCAGCACTCCTATAATTATTGTCCTTATGATCAAATCTATACTCACTTAAAATAAGCCCTCATGATACCTGAAAACTGTCCCGGCTTTTCTAAAAAGGAATAGTGGCCGCAGCCCTCCAATATACAAAGCCCGCTGTTGGGTATCAGTTCATCCATCTTTTTTGCATCAGAAATTGGGGTTGCCGTATCATTCTCACCCCATATCAAAAGTGTATCCGCCTTTATGCCGGAAAGTCTGTCCGTCATGTCCTCGTTTACCGCCTTTACCAGACACTGTCTCATCATTGGGCTTGCAGCCCTGTAATCCGCAGAGCCCTGGCGGCTGCGCCATTCGTCGATAAGCTCGGGAAAAAGCCTGTAGATAAGCTTTATATCAGCTATCTTTTTAAGTATCTTGTACACCCTTATGCGGCTCTTTTGCGCCAGACTCCTTTCGGGCATGATCCCGGCTGAATCTATCAGCACTATCCGATCTATGGCAAAGGAAATATGGTCTCTGGTGGCAAGGTCTATTATCATCCTGCCACCATAGGAATGTCCTATCAAAGTGGCTCTTTGGATCCCCAGACCTTCCATGAACCTACAGAAGAAATCCGAAAAATCAGACACCCCCCAGGGCTCCCTGGGCTCGTCACTTTTGCCGAAGCCCGGCAGATCAAGCTGCACCACCCTTAATTTGTCAGAAATGCAGGAAACCACGGAGTCATACAGCTCCATGGTCGTGCCCCATCCCTGCAGTATTACCGCAGTATCTTTTCCCTCTCCTGAGATCTTGTAGTTAATATTATAACCGTCTATTTCTATATTCATGAGTCCTTGTTACCTAAGCACAGTTTTAACTGTTTCCGTGGGCATGTCTAAGCCCGTCCAAAGCTTAAAAGCCGCCGCCCCCTGGTACAGGAGCATCCATTTGCCGCTGTGGACAGTGGCGCCGCATTCCCCGGCATCCAAAAGCAGCTTTGTAAGCAGGGGATGATAGATTATGTCACTTACCAAAAGGTCACTCCTTAAGTATTCCGCCGGAAGGGGTGAGGACATATCTCCTCCCTCCATGCCTACATTGGTGGCATTGACTAAAATATCCCCGTCATCCACTGCCCATTTGTAATCCTTGGGGTTTCCCATATCCACCACGTCGATTTTGGTTTTTGTCTCTTCACTGACCTGCCAGCAAAAAGCCACCGCTTCATCAAAGGAGGCATTTTTCCTCTTGCATACATGGATTGCTGCTGCCCCCTCCATGGCGGACTGAACTATAATGGATCTGGCAGCGCCTCCGCAGCCCAGGATGGTCATTACCCTGTCCTTTATTTCCATTTTGGGGATGGGATCCTCTTTGGAATTCTCCGGCATGATATATGCATCTTCGTCCCGAAGGCTGTCGGTATAACCCAGCCCGTCGGTGGTATAGCCGTAAAGCTTTCCCTCACGCACCACCACTGTATTGACTGCTCCGCAAAGCCTTGCGGCTGTACTTAAGGTGTCGCAGTAGGGAACCATGGCGGATTTTAAGGGCATGGTAAGATTCCACCCTCCATAGCCCATATCCTTAAGCTGCAGTATTACCTCCGGCAGCTCCTCCTCCGTCACATCTATAAGGACATACCTTGCATCCAGCCCCAGCTTTTCAAAAGCGTGATTGTGCATGGCAGGCGAAAGGCTGTGAGCCACGGGATGTCCCAAAAGGGCATACATCTCCTTTGCATCCGGCACCGGGATCCTTTTTATATCCTCAGGCATCCTGTATCCTCTCATGCCACTTCTGGAGGCTGTGGATATTGCCGTCTCCCTGCTCCTTTAACACCGCTATTCCCTCCGCCGCAGCCCGGGCCGCAGCTATGGTGGTGATATAGGGGATCTTTTGTTTGATGGCTGCCTTTCTAAGATAGCTGTCATCATGGATACTGTCCTTCCCCACAGGGGTATTTATGATCAGGCTGATCTTTTTATTGGTCATGTGATCTAAAATATTGGGCTGACCCTCATAGAGCTTTTTCACCTTCTGGGCAGGTATGCCGGACTGTGATATAAGCTCATAGGTGGTACCTGTTGCCATAATGGAAAAGCCGTCATCAAAAAATGCCTTGGCGATCTCCACCACCTCCGGTTTGTCCTTGCGGTTTACGGAGATAAGCACCGTACCTGACAAGGGAAGTGCCCCGCTTGCCGCCTCCTGAGCCTTGTAAAAAGCTTCTCCGGCGGAATAGGATATGCCTAAAACCTCTCCGGTGGAGCGCATCTCCGGTCCTAATACCGGATCCACCTCCTGGAACATGGAAAAGGGGAACACAGCCTCCTTTACTCCGTAGTAGGGGATCTTTTTCTCCTTTAGATCAGGCACCGGCGAGGGTCTTCCTGTAAGCTCCCTGGTTATTACATCAGTGGCTATGGGCACCATTCTGATACCGCAGACCTTTGACACCAAAGGTACTGTCCGGGATGCTCTGGGATTTGCCTCAAGCACATATACAGTGCCGTTTTCTATGGCATACTGCATATTCATAAGTCCCACCACATGCATCTCCTCTGCGATCCGTCTGGTGTAATCCCTGATGGTCTTTAAGTGATCCTCATGTATGTGCTTCGAGGGAATTATGCAGGCGGAATCTCCCGAATGAATTCCTGCCAGCTCTATATGCTCCATCACCGCCGGTACAAAGGCATGCTCTCCGTCGGAGATGGCATCCGCCTCGCACTCCATGGCGTGGACTAAAAATCTGTCTATCAAAATAGGTCTGTCAGGAGTCACTCCCACTGCCGCTCTCATATAATCGGACATGGCTTCGTCATCATAGACCACCTCCATGCCCCGTCCTCCGAGTACATATGAGGGACGAACCATAACGGGATAGCCGATCTTTTGGGCTATGGAAATAGCCTCCTCCACCGTGGTTGCCATACCGGATTCCGGCATGGGAATGGAAAGCTTTTCCATGATTTTTCTAAACTGATCCCGGTCCTCTGCTAAGTCTATGACCTGTGGAGATGTACCCAGGATCCTGACTCCGTACTTCTGCAGATCCGCCGCTAAATTAAGGGGTGTCTGTCCGCCAAACTGGGCTATCACCCCCTCGGGGCGTTCCTTTTCATAAATGGAAAGCACATCCTCTAAAGTCAGAGGCTCAAAGTAGAGCTTGTCCGAGGTGTCGTAGTCCGTGGAGACCGTCTCAGGATTGCAGTTTACGATTATGGTCTCAAAGCCCAGCTTTTTAAGGGATTGAGCCGCATGGACACAGCAGTAGTCAAACTCTATACCCTGACCGATACGGTTGGGTCCGCCTCCCAATATCATTATCTTCTTTTTGTCGGAGGATGTAGGATTACAATCCTTGCCATTATAGGTGGAATAATAGTAAGCACTGTCATCCGTACCGCTTACATGGACTCCCTGCCAGGACTGGGAAAGCCCCAGGGCGATCCTCTTATTTCTGATATCCTCCTCGGGGATCTCCAAGATCTCGCTCAAATACTTATCGGAAAAGCCGTCCTTTTTGGCTCTGATAAGATCCTCGTCAGAGGGCAGGCTGCCCTTACATTTAAGAAGCGCCTCCTCTTCCTCCACCAGCTCTCTCATCTGCTGGATGAAGTAATCCTTTACATTTGTCCTCTCATGTATCTCCTCATTGGTGGCACCGGCTCTGATGGCCTCATACATGAGAAAATGTCTCTCGGAGCTGGGGGTATAGAGCCTCCGCAAAAGCTCCTCCTTGCCTAAGCTGTCAAAATCCTTTACATGACCTAAGCCGTAGCGACCCTTTTCCAGGGATCTGATGGCTTTTTGCAGGGCTTCCTTGTAGTTCTTTCCGATACTCATGACCTCACCCACAGCCCTCATCTGGGTGCCCAGCTTATCCTCTACCCCCTTGAACTTTTCAAAAGCCCAGCGGGCAAACTTGACCACCACATAGTCCCCATCCGGCTTGTATTTATCCAGAGTCCCATATTTGCCGCAGGGGATGTCCGAAAGCAAAAGTCCTGCCGCAAGCTTTGCTGATACCAGTGCTATGGGGAAGCCCGTAGCCTTTGATGCCAAAGCAGAAGACCGGGATGTACGAGGATTGATCTCTATTACTATTATACGGTCTGATACAGGATCGTGGGCAAACTGGACATTTGTTCCGCCGATCACCCCGATATGCTCAACTATCTTATATGCCTGCTCCTGAAGCCTGTCCATTACAGACTGTTCAATGGTAAGCATGGGTGCGGTACAGAATGAATCTCCCGTATGCACTCCCATGGGATCCACATTTTCTATGAAGCAGACGGTGATCATATTTCCGGCAGCATCCCTCACCACTTCAAGCTCCAGCTCCTCCCAGCCCATGACGGATTCCTCCACCAGAACCTGGTGAACCAGAGAGGCTTTTAAGCCTCTGGCACATACGGTGGCAAGCTCGTCGGAATTATATACCAGTCCTCCTCCGGCTCCACCCATGGTGTATGCAGGACGAAGCACCACAGGATAACCCAGCTCGTCTGCTATGGCAAGGGCTTCCTCCACGCTGTAGGCAACCTTTGAACGAGCCATTTCTATACCCAGACTATCCATGGTCTTTTTGAATTCAACCCGGTCCTCGCCACGCTCTATGGCATCAGCCTGTACACCTATGACCTCTACGCCATATTCCTCAAGCACTCCTTTTTTATACAGCTCAGCGCACAGATTAAGTCCCGACTGACCTCCCAAGTTTGGAAGCAGTGCATCAGGTCTCTCCTTTTTGATTATGGCTGTTACCCTCTCCACATTAAGAGGCTCGATATAAGTCACATCAGCCATCTCAGGGTCTGTCATAATGGTAGCCGGATTGGAGTTGACCAATACTATCTCATACCCTAAAGCCCTCAGTGCCTTACATGCCTGGGTGCCTGAGTAGTCAAACTCGCAGGCCTGGCCTATGACAATGGGACCTGAGCCTATGATCAAAATCTTTTTGATATCGGTGCGCTTGCTCATAAAATCACCTTTCTTTTACATGGTTTA
>CAMOZG010000059.1 GCA_946630825.1 uncultured Lachnospiraceae bacterium | reverse complement strand
ATTCTCCGGGGCGAGTGGGGCTATGACGGAATAGTGATCACAGACTGGGGCGGTTCCAACGATCATGTGGCAGGAGTAAAGGCAGGCTCGGAGCTTGAAATGCCCCAGCCCGGATTTGGCAGTGCAAGAGAGCTTTTAAATGCTGTGTCAGAGGGCAGGCTTAAGGAGGAAGAACTGGATGAAAGGGTGGACGCCCTTCTTCATGCAGTCCTTGAGACCACAGAAGCTGCAAAGGGACATGGAGATAAGTTTGACATAGAAGCCCACCATAATCTGGCAAGGAGGGCTGCTGCAGAAAGTGCAGTGCTTTTAAAGAATGAGGATGATATCCTTCCCATAAAATCCGGTACAAAGGTGGCTGTAATAGGAGAATTTGCCTTTACTCCCAGGTATCAGGGAGCCGGATCCTCGGTGGTAAATACCACAAAGTTGGAGACGGTGGAGGGAGCCATAAAGTCAGACAGCCACTTTGATGTGGTTGGTATGGCAAAGGGCTATGAGAGAAATGACAAGCCAAATGATGAGCTTCTGACAGAGCCGGTGGAGCTTTCCAAAAAGGCTGATGTAGTGCTTTTCTTCTTTGGCTTAGACGAGATATCCGAATCGGAAGGACTTGACCGCAAGCATATGAAGCTTCCAAAAAACCAGATGGTGCTTTTGGAAAAGCTGGCAGCGGAAAATAAAAATATAGTTGGCGTGATAAGCGCCGGATCTTCTGTGGAGCTGGACTGCGAGAAGCATCTTAAGGGCATCCTCCACACCTATCTTTCCGGTCAGGCAGGGGCAAAGGCAGCGCTGGATATTTTGGCAGGCAGGGTCAATCCCAGCGGAAAGCTGGCAGAGACATACCCCATGAAGTATGAGGATGTGGCAAGCAGCAACTATTATCCCGCAAAGGAGCGCACCTCTGAGTACAGAGAGGGTATATATGTGGGCTACCGCTACTTTGAAAAGGCGGGTGTGTCCGTCAGATATCCCTTTGGATTCGGGCTTTCCTATACAGAGTTTTCCTACGAAGGTCTTACCATTGACCGGGACGGGGTAAGCTTTACCATTACAAATAAGGGTGATATGGATGGTGCCGAGGTGGCACAGCTTTATGTGTCCCTTCCGGGAGCAAAAGTATTCAGACCCCAAAAGGAGATGAAGGGCTTTGCGAAAGTTTTCCTTAGAGCCGGAGAGACTAAGCGGGTCACCATAGCTTTTGATGAAAGGACCTTCCGCTACTATGATGTGAAAAAGGCAGGCTGGGCAATAGAGTCAGGCACCTATGAGATCGGCGTGGGAGGAAGCTCGGCTGACATCAGACTCAAAGGTCAGATTGAGCTTACCGGAGATGGGGCAGCAAGTCCCTATGATGAAAAAAAGATCGCTCCTTACATCAGCGGGGATCTGAAAAATGTGCCGGATGAGGCTTTTTCGGAGCTTCTGGGAAGGGATATACCCGACGGCAGATGGACCTCTGATCTGACAGCCAATGATGCCATATGCCAGCTTAAAAATTCCAGATCGGGATTTTTCAGATTTGTATACGGCAGACTTGAGGCAATGAGGAAAAAATCCGAGGAAGCCGGTAAGCCGGATCTTAACATACTATTCATCTACAACATGCCCTTTAGAGCCATGGCAAAGATGTCAGGGGGTGCAGTGGACATGAAGATGGTAGATGGAATGGTAAAAGCGGTAAATGGACACTTCTGGGGAGGACTTGCCACGGTGATCAAGGGCTACTTTGCAAATAAGTCAGCCAATAAAAAATATGAAAAGCTTCTCTACGGAGACGGGAAGCAATAAAGGAGGGATGAATATAATGAATGGAATTAAAGCCTGGTGGGAGTCATTTGCCGAAAAACACCCGGAGGCATCCAAATGGATAAGAGAGGGAGGGCTTTTTGTGATCGTAAGCAATGTGATCACAGTGTTCAAATACCTGATCCTTCAGTTTCTGCCATCCATTTTTTCGGGACTGTCCCATGACACCTTTGGATGGCCGGGAATACCGGTGGAGCTTTTCGGGATCTCCTTTAACTGGAATATCTTGGGGTATGACAAGGCACAGGGAGGCTTCGCATACTTTGTTGCCTACATGGTGGCAATGATCATCGGTGAATGTGTAAACTTCCCCATCCAGAGGAGTTTTGTTTTCAGAAGCAAAGGGAATATAGTCTATCAGGGACTGTGGTATGCAGCGGCATTTGTGGTGATAACCTGCATAGTAAATTCCATAAACTGCGTGTGGATCGCAGTGGCGGGACACTTTGTACCGGACTTTGTATACAATATCGGGACCGTGGTCTTAAACGGCGGAATATCCATGGTGATATTCTTCTTCGTAAACAAGATCATTTTCCCGGAAGGTGAGGCGAAGGCAAACTAAACCTTAAGAGGCGCTGCCTCATAGGAATATATTAAAAAGAGGAGGGAAACATATGTTAAGTATCAATCTTGATGATGTCGCAAGCGTCGTAAGTCAGATCAGCAAGCATCTGATAGCTATAGGCATCATACTTCTGGTGGGCATCATAGTGATGATCGCCGTGAAAGGAATGGAAAAGAGGACCAAAAAGGCAATCAGGGGCTGCACAGGTGTGGCAATGATCCTAGGTATACTTATTACCGTAAATCTGATCTGCACAGGTCCCATGAGCACACTTTTGGATCTGGTATCCGGCAGCGGAACCATTGAGGAAACTACGGCAGCAGAGGCAAGTGATCTGGCAGTGCAGATCGCTGAGGAGGGTATAGTCCTTTTGGAAAATGACGGCGCCCTTCCCCTGGCGGCAGGTTCTTCTGTCAACGTATTCGGTTGGGCTTCCACAGCAGCATGCTACGGCGGCGCAGGATCCGGTGGACTGAATGATGCCTATGAAAAGGTTACTCCCCTTCAGGCACTGGAGGATGCAGGGATCTCCTACAACAAGGATCTGGAAGAGTTTTACAAGAACTACTATGACGGACGCCCCGAGGTAGGTATGTGGGATCAGGACTGGACACTTCCGGAGCCCAATGTATCTCTTTATACCAATGATATGATAGACGGTGCAAAGAATTTCTCCGATACGGCGATCTTCTTTATCGCCCGCTCCGGCGGTGAGGGAGCTGATATTCCCTCCAATATGCCAGCAGTGGTGGACGGAAGCTTTATGGACGGCACCACCTATACGGCAGGCCGTTATGACGACAGCTTAAATGAAGGCAATGACTGGGATGAGGGAGATACCTATCTGGATCTTACCAACCGTGAAGAGGAACTTTTGGATCTGGTATGCCAGAACTTTGAAAACGTAATAGTGGTTGCAAACTGCTCCAACACCTTTAACTTAAGCTTTGTAGAGGACTATTCACAGGTCAAGAGCGTGATCTGGGCAGCTTCCCAGGGTCATGTAGGCTTTACCGCCCTTGGTGAGATCATAGCAGGTACCGTAAATCCTTCAGGACGCACAGTTGATACCTATGTAAGAGACTTTACAAAGACTCCCTGGTGGAACAACTTCGGTGACTTCAACTACTCCAATATGCAGGAGTTTGAATACACCTCAGTGGGCTTTACAGGGGCAGAGACTACCGCAGTTCCCTCCTTTGTAAATTATGTTGAGGGTATTTATGTAGGCTACAAGTTCTATGAGACTGCGGCAGCAGAAAAGCTTATTAACTATGATGAGGTGGTACAGTATCCCTTCGGCTATGGACTTTCATACACCCAGTTCGAACAGACCATAGATTCAGTGGAAGTAAATGATGACACCATACATATGGAAGTGACTGTAAGTAACACCGGTTCTGTGGCAGGCAAGGATGTGGTCGAGGTATACTATGAGCCCCCTTACGAAAACGGCGGTATTGAAAAGGCTTCCGCAAACCTGATAGCTTTTGAAAAGACAGGTGTTATCGAGCCCGGGGCATCTGAAGTGGCAGTTTTTGATATTGCAATAGAGGATATGGCATCCTTCGATTATCAGGGCAAGGGCTGCTATGTGCTTGAGGCAGGCGACTATGGTCTTTCCATCCGCAGTGACTCACACAATATCATAGCCAGCGAAAATGTAAAGATCGACGACACTATCGTATATGACGAAAACAACAAGAGGGCATCTGACATAGAGCCTGCAGTAAGCCGCTTTGATTATGCGGCAGGAGATGTGGAGTATCTGTCCAGAAAAGACGGCTTTGCAAACTATGAAAAAGCTACGGCAGCTCCCACAAACTTTGAGCTTTCCGCAGATGCAAAGGCAAGCTTCTACAATATCAGCAACTACCTGACAGCAGAGGCAACAGCAGCAGATGAGGATGCTTCGGCAGGAGAGTATACCGTTGGAAACAACACCGGTGTAAAGCTTGCAGATATGAGAGGTCTTGACAAGGATGATCCCCAGTGGGATACCTTTATGGATCAGCTTACCTTGGATGAGATGAATGCAGTGATCTCATTGGGTGGTTACCAGACAGCAGCAGTTGACTCGGTAGGCAAGGTAAGGACAAATGACTGTGACGG
This sequence comes from uncultured Lachnospiraceae bacterium, assembly GCA_946630825.1. Classification (GTDB taxonomy): domain Bacteria; phylum Bacillota; class Clostridia; order Lachnospirales; family Lachnospiraceae; genus JAILEN01. The sequence goes on along the minus strand of CAMOZG010000059.1, from coordinate 7,799 downwards.
ACCTTCCTCCATTAACAACAACTTCACAGGCGTAGGCTCCGTGGGCTTCCCTGTTGGCGTGGTCATAGCAGCTACCTGGAATAAGGATCTGGCTCATGACTTTGGTACTTCCATAGGAAAGATGGCAAATGAGATGGATGTATCCGGCTGGTATGCACCGGCTATGAACAACCACAGAACTGCATTTGCAGGACGTAACTTTGAATACTATTCCGAGGATCCCGTACTCTCCGGTTATATTGCGGCAGCAGCCATAGTCGGAGCACAGGATGAGGGTGTATATGCTTACATGAAACACTTCGCTCTTAATGACCAGGAGGGCAACCGCTGTGATATGCTCTGTACCTGGACAAATGAGCAGGCTATGCGTGAGATCTATCTGAAGCCCTTCGAGATGTCTGTAAAGTTGGGAGGCGCTCAGGCAGTTATGAGCTCCTTTAACTACATTGGAAACCGCTGGGCAGGCGGCACAAAGGAGCTTTGTGTAGACGTACTCCGTGGTGAGTGGGGCTTTGACGGCTTCGTGGAAACTGACTACTTCGGCGTATACGGTTACATGAGTGCAGACCAGGCAATCAGAAACGGTACAGACCTGATGCTTGTAAACTATCCTACAGAGACCAATGATGTCCGCTTCAGGGATACAAACGGTGCTGTAAAGGCAATGAGGGATTCCACAAAGAATATCCTCTATGTGGTGGCAAATTCCAGATCCTACTCTGAGGAGAATCTGGCAGCAGCCCAGAAAACTCCTGTATGGAGAGTGATCATGTATGTGGTGGATATCATCATAATCCTGCTTTTAGTATTCAGACTTTTGGCAGTGATCAAGGCATACAAGAGAGAAAGCTGACACATCTTTGGGATAAATTAAATAAATGATCGGAAGGCGGGGACGGATGCCCTGCCTTCTTCTTTTTATCGGGAAACTATTTGATTGATTTTTCTTTGATTATTTAGTATGATTTTAGGAGGTTTAGATAAAGCAGGTCGGATTGCCTGCCTGGCGAAAGAATATATTTTTAAGGAGGGTTTTAAAATGGCAGATTTTAACAATCTTAAGCTTGAAGTTGCAGATGAGATAGCACGTCTTACCATATCCCGCCCCGCAGCTCTTAATGCTCTTAATTCAGAGACACTTGAGGAGCTTTCAGTGGCGCTTGATGAGATCGAGGCTCGTGATGATATCAAGGTAGTCATACTTACCGGCGGTCCCGACAAAAAGGACAATCAGTTCAAGTCCTTTGTGGCTGGAGCTGATATTTCCGAGATGGTGAACTTCACCGCACCCGAAGCCAGGGCTTTTGGTATAAAGGCATCCAAGCCTTTCTTTAAGCTTATGGAAATGAGACAGGTTACTATCGCAGCAGTCAATGGTTTTGCTTTAGGCGGCGGCTGTGAGATAGCTATGGCATGCGACATCAGGATCGCTTCCGAAAATGCTATTTTTGGTCAGCCTGAGACTGGCCTGGGGATCATCCCCGGGTTCGGCGGCACCCAGAGGCTTGCACGTCTTGTTGGTATGGGTCGTGCCAAAGAGATGATCTTTACCTGCGACAATGTGGATGCCAATGAAGCATATCGTATAGGTCTGGTAAATAAGGTGGTTCCTGCCGAGGAACTTTATCCTACCTGTGAAGCCATGGCTAAAAAGATCATTTCCAAGGGAAGCTATGCCAATGCTGTTGCAAAGGCAGCCATCAATAACGGCTATGATATGGATATCCATAATGCAGTTGAGATGGAGGCTAATCTTTTTGGTGTGGTTAACGATACTCATGACAAAAAAGAGGGCATGGGAGCATTCTTAGAGAAGAGAGCTGCAGAGCTTACTGATTTTTAATTTGTAAATTTTTTAAATGGGCGGGTGGAGTGCATCCGTCCATTTTATATCTCAGATGAACCTACAATATGGAGAAGATTATATGAAGCTTATTAGCTTTGCCATTCCCTGCTACAACTCTGTATCATATATGGGAAAATGTATAGAGTCATTGCTGCCCGGTGGGGAAGAGGTGGAAATCATAATTGTGGATGACGGATCCTCTGACAATACCGGTGATGTGGCTGATACATATGCCAGGCATTACCCTGATATAGTCAGGGTGATCCACAAGGAAAACGGCGGTCACGGATCTGCAGTCAACGCAGGACTTGAGGCGGCTCGTGGGTTGTACTATAAGGTGGTGGATTCAGACGACTGGGTGGATCCCGAGGCATACAAAAAGGTACTGCAGACGCTGCGGTCTTTGGTGGATGCAGGGACGCCTGTAGACATGCTTTTGACCAACTATGTATATGAAAAGATTTCCACGGATCAGCACCGCAAGATGTTTTACGGCCCTCTTTTTCCTAAAAACGAGGTTATAGGATGGGACGGCATGAAGCACAACATCCGTGGTTTTTCCATCCTGATGCATTCGGTCACCTACAGGACAGAGATGCTCCGTGAGTGCGGTCTGAAGCTTCCGGAGCATACCTTTTATGTGGACAATCTCTTTGTGTACATTCCTCTGCCCTATGTAAAGACCCTTTACTATCTGGATGTGGATTTTTACAGATATTTCATAGGCAGGGAGGGACAGTCGGTCACGGAGCAGATCATGATATCCCGCATAGACCAGCAGCTTAAAGTGAATTACCTCATGATAGATGCATATAATCTCTACGATATGGATATGGAGGATCATCTGAGAAAGTACATGCTTTCCTACCTGGAGACCATTACAGTGGTTTCCTCCGCCATAGGCTATGTGTCCAAGGATCCGGCAAATGTGGCAAAGGTAAAGAAGCTTTGGAAGTATATCAAGGAAAAGGATATACGCACCTATCGCCACCTGCGCTACGGTGTAATGGGAGGCTCCATGAACCTGCCGGGCAGGCTGGGAAGGTATCTGTCAGTGAAGGCGTATAAAGTGACTCAGAGGATAATCGGGTTCAACTGATGCGAGGTACATTTTTATATAGAAATATAAATATGCTTTTGCTATAATTGGGCTTGAAGTGTAGTAATTCTGTGATCATACGGCTCCGGGGCGGGTTGTGATCATGGGATATGGTATTTTATCACAGTCGGGGTTTCATTCCCCGACTGTGATAAAGCCTCCGGCGGGATGCGCACAGATTTGCAGAGGAAGGCCGCTAAAGCGGCCGCAAATCTGGCGCCAAGTCCGCTGGGGGCGGACTTGAATATAAGGTAATCCGGGTAGTGTTTTAATTGGAGACTTCAGGGAGGTCCGGCAGATTGGAGGGTTTCAAATGAAAAATCTCAATATTTTGGGCAAGCTTCTTTTGGCGGCGGTGCCGCTTGTTGGTGTGGGGATCATCAGCATGCTTTTGCTCAGTAGTGAGGTCAACGACGCTTTTAACAAATCTGAGGAGATATTTTACGAACAGCTTTACGTGGCGGACAATGCCATTATTACGGCTGACAGAGATATCTATCAGGCGAGACTGGCTCAGGAACAGTATATGTCCTCCCTTAATAATGCCGGGACCCAGGGCATGAGCGCTGATGACTATGCTGCAGATTTTTCTGATAATGCCCAGCAGGCTTATGATGGAGTGCAGGTCATGAGGCAGCTTGCGGAAAAGTATCCCGAGTTAGGGAGCTTTGACATGGATGGCAAGACCATCAATAACTGCATAGAAAAGTTTGAATCAAATTATAAGGCATGGTCTGATCTGGCAAATCCCAGCGGAATTACAGAGAGCAAATATAATCAGTCCACCAGTTATTTTGTCATGGTGAGAGAGCCCATTGATACCATGAGTGAGATAGTGGAAAGCTATGCTGCAAAGGAAAAAGCCCAGGTTCAAAAGGAGATCCAGACCAAGCTTATATCTATAATCGGAGTATCTGTTGTCATATACATAGCAGTGGTCATCTTTGCTCTGTTTATGATAAATTACATCAGAAAGAATCTGGCATATATCTCAGGCAAGATCGCTTCCATAGCCAAAAATGATCTTACCGATACCATAGAGCCCTTAGAGGGCAAAGACGAGATCTGCGCTTTGAATAAAAGTGCACGTGACGTACAGAGTCATCTCCTTGGCATAATCTCCATGCTGCAGGGTTCCTCTGTGGCTTTGGCAGACTCCTCCGCCCAGATGGGTCAGAGCACACAGGAGACATCAGGCTCCGTGGCTTCTATTAACAGTGCGGCTTCAGAGCTGGCACACACAGCCACATCCCAGGCGACAGATATTGCGGATATAGCAAATCACATGACTGTGGTGGATGAGATGATGGAGAAAAATACCAACAATGCCAATGCTTTGGCTGAGGTATCCGCCCAGATCCGTCAGGTTACTGACGAAGGCTTAGAGCGGGTGGAGGGACTTAAGACCATCACCGAACAGAGCGTGGGTGCTTTTGAAGAGATATTTGAGGTGATAGGCGGTATCGAGGAATCCACCAAAAAGATCTCCGAAGCATCAGACCTTATTTCCTCCATTGCATCCCAGACCAATCTTTTGTCCCTTAATGCTTCAATAGAGGCTGCCAGGGCAGGAGAGGCAGGCAAGGGCTTTGCCGTGGTGGCTGATGAGATAAGGGATCTGTCGGAGCAGTCAGCCAATTCCGTCAATATAATCAACGAGATGCTTTCGGATCTCCAGCACAATACTGACAATGCAGCCAGACAAAGTGACAACGTACGTAATTTCGTAAGCCGTCAGAAAGAGGCTGTGGAGGAGACCAGCAACAGCTTTACGGATATTGCCAGCGGGATCCAGAATATAAATGCTACAGTGGATGAACTCCATGATGCCAATGCAAGCTTAGGTGAGGGAGTACATAATATATCCACCCTCATTGAGAACCTCTCTGCTACATCAGAGGAGAATGCGGCTACAGCCCAGGAGCTTAATGCCACCACCGATACCGTTAATACCACAGTGGAGGCATTGGCAGAAAACGGAAATAATGTGAGCCAGTCAGCTTTGGATCTTGAGAGGTTAATCAGTGAGTTCAGGGTCAATGGCAACGACATGGCAGTAGACGAAGCAGCTTTGACAGAGTAGACACAGGACATATTTTTTAGGAGCGGCTATGGATATTTTTAAGGGTTTGACTCATGTGCAGAATGTTTCCAAGGAGTACCTTGAAGCAGAGGCTGAGTCTATCGCAAAGCAGAATCAGAGTGTCATGTGTACCATCAGTGTTTTGTACACAGCCATACTGATCGCTTACAATATTATAGTGCCACTTCAATTCGCTGACTGGGGGATCAATTACATATACCATACTGCTTTGATAGTCCAGCTCATAGTGTCTGTATATATTTTTATCAGGCATTTTAAGAAGGACAGGAGCTTTATGGAGGTTCAGGTCACATGTCTGATCTTCCAGCTTTATGTGATGACTTTTGTGGTCATAGTAAGTGTGATGCCTCCCTGGATGCCCCAGAGCGCCATATATTTTGCACCTATTATGATCGGATTTATACCGGCGTTTATCTACACCTGGAAGACTTCGGTCATCACTACCATCATAGAGGCTCTGACCCTTATAGCAGCATCACGTATTTTCAAAGAGGATGACATTTTTTCCATCAATCTCTTTGCCACCCTTTTGGGGATGTTCATAGGTGTGTATCTGGCATTTCTGGTGTACACCTTCCGCAACAGGACCTACGAACAGAGAGAACTGGTTAAGGAGATGGCAAGAAAGGATGTGCTTACCCAGATATACAACCGCGGTGCCGTAGAGGAGAAGCTTTTAAAATACATTAAGAAAAATTCCAAAAGCAGACTTACCCTTTGCATAGTGGATGTGGACAATTTTAAAAGCGTAAATGACAATCTGGGACATCCCACCGGAGACCATGTCTTAAAAAGTGTGGCTCACATACTTCGGGACGTGGGGGGAGACAGTGCCATAGTAGGCAGGATCGGCGGCGACGAGTTTATGATGTTCTTCAAAAAAGAGGTGAAGCGTGCTGATGTGGAAGCAGCCCTCGAGCGGGTAAGAGAGGGGATGCACGGTATAGTCACAGGCAGCCGGGATATTATTATCACCACCAGTATCGGAGTATATGAAAAGCCGGAGGGGGAGGAGGTCCCCTACGAGACCATGTTCCAACTGGCTGATCAGGCACTGTATCGGGTAAAAGAGAAAGGCAAGGATTCCTACGGGTTTTATGTAGCGGACCGGAAGGAGTCGAGATTTATCTATGATTGATGCATTACTCAGACATCCGGAGGCCCATGTAGAGGCCTCCGCTATTCTTTTTAATATCATATTGCTCATCTATTCCGCCAGACAGACCCGACGGAAAACCAGTGAGACCAGAGCCTTTCGCCGCCTTATGGCATATAGCATGATCATCATATTCTGTGAGGTTTCCCAGGCATGGATGACGGAGCTTAAGCCTTCGGTGATGGCTCACTATCTTTTAAATACCGTCAATATGATGGCATATCTTTTCATCATGCTTTTTGGGTTTGGGATCATATCCTATCTAAGCTATGTTTTCAGCAAGCCTGTCAAAAAGTATTTCAAAGTCATTGAAGCTGTGATTTTATTTATATACATCTACTTTATAATCAGAAATATGTGGGATGGATGCCTGTCCCTATATCACTTCGATACAAAAACCTATGAGCATGGTCCCCTGTTCTGGTCTGTGGGTAACGGACTTCCCATGTTTGCGTATGTGTGCGGACTGATCACCTTTATAGTCAATCTGAAGCACCTGCGGCGCAGATCCAGAATGACCATGACGGTGGCCGTGGTGCTTATGGCTGTAGGAATGATAGTGCAGCCCCTTTTGGGATCAACTGTGATCATTACCGGACTTCTTACGTCACTGGCTCTCTTTGTGGTCTACCTAAGCGTGGAGACAGAGGACTATGCACAGCTTATGGAAATGACGGAGACCCTGGAAATAGCCAGACAGGAGGCTTTAGCTGCCAATGAGGCAAAAAGCACTTTTCTGGCAAATATGTCCCATGAGATCAGGACTCCTTTAAATGCCTTTATGGGCTTAAATGAGATGATATTAAAGGAATCCCGGGATTTCGCCACCATAGATCATGCCCGTGATATGCGGCAGGCCGGTGATGCGCTTTTGACCATCATAAACCAGGTGCTGGATATCTCAAAGATAGAAAGCGGGACCATTGACTTTATAGAAAGCGAGTATCATCTGTCGGAGATGCTGGCTGACGTGGAGATAATCATAGGCTCCCGGGTCAAGGACAAGGGGCTTACCTATATCGCCGAGGTGGATCAGAACCTGCCGGATCTTTTAGTGGGAGACAGTGTGCGGATACGCCAGATACTTGTAAATGTATTAAATAACTCCGTCAAATATACCATGCACGGAGTGGTGGTGCTGTGCGTCAGAGGAGAGATCATAAGCGACGATAAGGTGAATCTGCTGATCCAGATCACGGACACCGGAATAGGCATAAAGGAAGAGGATATAAAGAGCCTGTTTGATACCTACACCAGAGTCAACGAGGGTGAGACCAAGGGTGTGGAGGGTACCGGCATTGGCCTTTCCATTGTGAAAAACTTCGTGGAGAATATGGGAGGCAGTATTAAGGTAAACAGCAACTACGGTCTGGGGACCATGACCTACATCCAGATCCCCCAGACCTATGTAAAGGGTGAGACCCTAAGGGATATCAGCAACCGTGCCATTGAGACCCGGATGGAGGAGGGGGCAAGTGTATTTGATGCCTCCGGCAAAAAGATCTTAGTGGTGGATGACAATGCAATGAATATAAAGGTTGTGGAAGGCTTCCTAAAGGATACGGGAGTCCATGTAACCACTGCCGCAGGAGGT
>CAMOZG010000058.1 GCA_946630825.1 uncultured Lachnospiraceae bacterium | reverse complement strand
CTTCAGTTTTATCCCACTTTACTTCTGCACTGTCAAATTTAAGGTCAAGCACATGACCTCCCGCTTTTCTGTCATCAGACACAAAATGGAAATGCCATCCCACTGCATTTAACCTGTCCATATAGGTGGGGCAGTAAAGCCCGACCACAGTGCCCTTGATGCCTTCATAATCAAAAAACGTCTGGTCAGTTTCCAATACAGTGGCGAGGGGTTCATATGGCTCTTCCTGTGCATACTCACTCCTGACATGCATCTCATCAAAAGTGCCGTCTATCCTTATCATATAGAACTTATTTGAACACATGGCTTCAACTTTTTTGTCCAGCACATCCTTAAGTCCTGATACATCCGCTATCCCGGAAAGAGTCTCCGACTCATCCGCATCAAAGAAGGTAACATCACAAAAAGGTATGGTCTCGGAATCCTTGACCACCTCTATGGTGCCATCTCCTGCTGCCCGGTAAACCTCTCCGTCAAGCATGATAAGCTCACCATTTAAAGCATCAAATGTACCTATGCCTATATCTCCCAGTTCCTTTAATTCCTTTACAGTAACACTACCGTTATAATCTCCAAATGTCAGTCCCTGCAGCAGTGATACCTGATTAATGGTCTCAGATCCGGCTGCGTCCTTATTCCCTCCGCATCCGCATAATCCCAAAACCATAGAAATTGCAAATCCAACAGCTAATACTCTTTTTTTCATATTTCCTCCTGTTATTCTTCATTTACTTTATCCATATAACGATCCAACAATGTCCAATAACCACCTTTACTAATTGTCATACCCGCCTTTTAGCTCATCAAGCGTTTTTTTAAAATTCTGCCTTATATCCTTGGGCTCCACTATTTCCACATCACTTCCCAGTCCAAATATCCATCCAAAAAACTGCTCACTGACCGCAACCTGTACCCGGGTCTCAGAGAAGCCTTCCCTGTCTGAGGGATGGATCGGTATGTCCGTGCCAAAACGATCTATCATTACTCCTACCAGATGATCCTTAAATCTGAGGATAACAGTGGTCTCCTCCCCACCATACATTCCAAAGCTTTCTTTGGTGTATGCCGCCATGTCAAACTTCTCAAAAATATCCCTTCCTTCACGGCTTTTCTCCGTCATGGAAATGCTTCGCATCTTGTCCACCCGGTAATGCTTGATCTTTCCGGCTTCACTGTCATATGCCACCAGATAGTAATTCTCATTATCCCAGGTAAGAGCCCACGGACTGACCTCGTACTTACCCTCTTTTCTCGGAACCAGTTTTTTATTCAGATCCCATTTCAGATACTCAAACTCTATGGTTTTGTTGTGACTGATGGCACTGTGTATTTCATCCACATTATAATATATGGACTCATTCATTGCCTTTATACGCCCCGACACGACCACCTGTCGATTCAACTGTGCAGCCTCAAAGTCACTGACATTTTCCATAAGTTTTTTTATAAGTTGTCTGGATTTTCTCTCTGTTATAAACTTTGAGGACTGGATCGCATCCACCAAAAGCTTTGTCTCTGCGATCTCAAAAGGCTTGTTTACCACATGATACTTTGTGTTCCTGCCTTCGCTATAAGACTCAATAGAAAAGCCCAACACTTCAAGGTCTTTCATGTCCTCGTACAGACTCTTCCTTTCTGCCGAGATCTCATATTCCAATAATTTATCCCTGATCTCATTTATGGTGAGACCATGCTCTTCATCTGTATATTTCAGCATGATCTGTGACAGCCTGTACAATTTCAGTTTCTGATGTGATCCCTTTGGCATAATAAATATCTCTTTCAAATACTATGGAAAGCTCTTTCCGAAGCAGATCGAGCTGTGCAAGCTCCTGTTTATTTGCATCCCCTGTGGCTTTTTCGATCATTCGCTTCAGATTACCCTGGTTACAGACCAGCATTCTGCTCTTTTCATAAACCAGTTCAAAAGCCATGCAGCACTGTGATATCAGGGATTCAAATTTCGATCTCTCCAGGATCCTAGGCACACACCGGTGTTCCCGGACACACACCATAACCTCTTCTCTTGCGAAATCACGTTCCGGGGGATCTTCGTAATTAGCCCGTTTCTCATAGGGAATTTCAGCAAGCACTCTGAAAATATCCACTTTATCCGCATCCCTGATTATATCAGCAAATACCTTTTCCCGACCCGTTAAACCCTCCGGCAGGGAAAGCTTATTGTGAAGACGTATGGCATTTTCCGACAATTCCCTCCAGTCATCCGGCAAAGCTGCAGTATCAAACTTTTCTATCAGCCCGTCATTAAAAAGAATATCAGCACTCAGTTCAGCATGGTCCAAAGACTTCGCATCCAAAAAAGTACCATACCGCTTAAGCTGCTCGAACCTGCCTATATCATGCAACAGCCCTATCATCCATGCCAGTTCCACATCCGCCTCTGGCATATCCAAAGAACCTGCTATATCAGCCGCAAGCTCACACACCTTAAGTGAGTGCTCTATCTTTAACCATATCTTTGTATCTGATGCATCATAAGCATCCGTATAGTCTCTGAATATCCGCCTTGCCTTTTCTCTTGTATCGTTCATAACATCATTTTTTTCTATTATCCATCACTCCTCAGGTCTCTTGCCGATCAGCCGGACTATATCCTTTTCATCTGCATCAGGATACAGCTTTTTTACATGATCTAAGATACGCCTCCAGGACTCAGAGGGCTTTTCATTATATGCACTTGTTATCCTGTCATATCCCCACAGCTTTTCCGGCGGGAGCATTACAGACACAGCCATGCCATACTCCTGACCCTTTTTATTCTTACGCCGCTTAAAATCCGATATCACAAGATAGGTTTCCATTTGAAGCTGGGTGATGATCCCCGGATAATTTTTCTCTCCGCTTTTCCCAAAGCCCGCCATCTTTTTCAGATCAGTAGAAAGAATATAGACATCCTTAAAAGGATCCTCCTCATCATAGGATAGATAAAAGTCCATTATCTTTTTTTCTCTGCGGCTGGCTTTTCCATCTTCCCACCTGGCATCAAAATCATAACCGCTTCTCCTGCTGTTTACAAAGTAAGGCAGCCACTCCACGCTGATAAACCCCGCCTTTTTGTCAAAGAATTTTCCATAAGCCACCTCGTGATCGGCAGCTATTATCTCACGCCACTCCCAGGGATCCTCCTCGCGGATACCTGTCCACCAGTAATCTGCGGATACGTGTTCCTCTGCTGAAAAGCCACGGACCTCGTTTGCAAACAAAGGCAGAAAGCCTATTTCATTTATCCAGTTTACCAGTTCCTTTGAGGATCGGATACGGTAGGGATCATCCCAGCCAAGTCCCCGCATGATCCATGTTCCATTTTCGTTTGCCATATCATCACCTATGACACTCCCAAGACCTCATCATAGATCATAACTGCGTTTCTGACACAGTCCTCACATGAGCAAAGTGGTTTCCCATCTGTAATGGTCTTTAATTCCTTACACTTTATGGATCCGCATTTCTCATTGAACCTCTCCTGGATCTGTCTGGTCTTGGCAAGAGTGCCCTGACCGCCGGTTTTAAGTCCGGCGATCATACCTGCACCGATCAGCGCTCCGCAGGTTGCCTCCATATTTCCCATGCCTGCACAAAAGCCTGCCGATATACTTTTAAGCTGCTCCTCTGTCAGATCGGTCTGATCCGCCAGGCTGGCTGTCACCGCCTGGGAACAGTTATATCCTCCTGATGTTTTAAGCGCCACCGCTTTCTCTGCTCTTTCTTCAATAGTCATACTCACCTCATTATCCACAGATCTCAATGTCATAGCCTGCCTCGAAGCTTTCGGCGGGATGAAGCATCAGACCATGCTCCCTCTCTTCAAGAGATCCGTTAATTTGTCTGATTGATTGGAAATAGATGCCTCGAGTTGTCCTTCTGCCATACTTTGCATTTCAGATCTGTAATCATTGCTTAAGCAACTGACCCACTCAATTATACATTTCATGTATAATTATTTCAATAATTCAATCGAAAGAGGAGACCGGTTATGTCATCCGTAAAGCCATCTGTTCAAGTCTGAAATAATACAGAAAATATCTTTTTCCTTTTTGTTTTTTCAGTTGTTTAAGAAGGATCCCCGTATTCTCCTTTACAAGTGTAATGTCACGGTCCCGGGGCGCCTGATCCCTGTAACAGTAAAGCTCGTAAGGCTCTAAAAATGCCACGCACTCCTTTTTCAATTCTTTACATATCCTGCTGCCGTACTCTTCCAATGTTTCACCGGCTTTTAGCGAATACCCCAGATATTCCAGTATCCTGATATTTTTTTTGCTGGCATAGATAAATCCCGCCTCCCCGCTCAGTTTCCGGTATCTGAAACGAACTCTGATATACCAAAGTATCAGGTATAAAATCAAAAAAACTGTCGGTATCCATATTATTTGCCAGTAGAACACAGTTGTATCAGCATCATCACCTTGGGGTTCCACTGTTTTTTGATCCTGCATTTTGGGAGATTTTATTTCCTCCGGCAAAAAAGAAGTCTGGGCTCTGTATTCATCATCCGACCAGCACACATACTCCGGTGCATTTGGTGTCGGATCAAAAAGTATCCATCCCATCCCGTCAAAATATATTTCCGCCCATGCATGAGCCGAATCCGACATTACGCTTACAGTTTTCCCGGGGAGCGCAGACACCCTGTAACCCTGTACAAGCCTGGCAGGAAGTCCCTGATCTCTGGCTGCAAGCACAAGCGCCGTGGCAAAGTGCAGACAGTACCCTTTCTGCTTATGAAACAAAAAATAATCCATGAATTCATCTTCGGAGTCAACATACTCCGGCAGTTCCCCCGGTGATAACGTATAATCCATAGAGGAAAGAGCCTCGCTTATACGAGCGCATTTTTCATAATCGCTTTTGGCATCCCTTGTGATCCCGGCAAAATACTTTTTTGCATCCTCTGACAGTGTTGTATCAGGAAGATAAGTCTCATAAACCTTTTTGCGGTAGTTTAAATAATCGTCGTAAGATACGGTAAGCTCCGTATCACATTTTTCGATCCCACTCTCCCAGGTCTCTTTATCCATAAAAGTCGAAGTCTCTGCCAGCTTTTCAAACTCTGTACTGCCACGGTTTTGTCTGTAATAAGTGACCCGGTAGCTTTTCTTATACCCAAGCTGATTGGAAGCTATCAGATCTCCTCCCTTTTGGTCCCATTTTATGCCGGAGAAGCTACGGCTTAGTGGCAAGACCTTCATGGGCGCAAAGCAGTATTTTGTATAAAGATCCAGATAAGTCAGTTCAATACCTGTCCTGCGTATATAGTCAGTCCTGTGAGCCTCATCATAGTTTAATACCGCCGCATAAAGCTCTATGGTATCCATCATCCTATCGTTGTTTTCCTCGCTATAGTTTTCCTTCCACTCCCTTCCGTCAAAGGTATCCATAACTTTTCCGGTCAGATATACGGTATTTTCCCCATCTATATCCGCCTTTAGCTGCATCACTTCTTTTTCTTTTGACAAAAGACTTCCATAGAAGTAACCCTCCCCCGAAAACCCGACCTCGGCATTGTAGTCCTCCTTATTATGCAGCCAGACAGTTTTTTCTTTCACAAACGAGGCGGTTCGTTCTGCAGCACTCATTACAAAGCTCCAGTCCACGGGTTTTTCAGGAGCCGGTATAAAAAACACAAGCACTCCGGTCAAAACCAGAAACGGAGCAATAAAGACCAGATGTTTTTTTCCCTCGGGATATCCCTTCTTTTTCCATCCATGCTGGATCTCATCCGCTCCACACAAAAGGATCAAAAAGAAAGCCAGTGCAGAGATCGCCTCGCTGTCTGTCCTTTGAAGGAAAAGATCAGCACCCATAAAAATCAAAACACCAAGGCAAAATATCCTTCTTGCCCTCCGGTTTTCCGCCACAAGGAATCCTGCCAAAAAACTGCCTGCCCCGGTCAAAAATGCCCATAGCACCCAGGAATTCCCGAGGATAAAATCTATTCTGTTTTCTGACGGTTGAAGCAGGATCAACACAGCCACGGCTGAAAAAGCATATATGGGCACCAGATATCTTAATCTGTTTTTCCAATGTAAAATCAGTAAAAACATTCCAAGTGAAATCAGGGAAACCAAAATGATCCATATCTGATGATCCTGCCCCTTCACATAGGGTGAATAGAAAAGGACAGTGATCATGCAAAGCGGAATCATATAAAGAAGCTCGTAGAGACACTGTACCATCACATCACCTCCCTAAGATCCGCTTCACAGGATAGCTGAATAAATTCAGTATTAGGCAAATTATATCCTTTTATTTCATCAGAGCTGTCGGAAATAAGGTAGACAACAATAGGAATGTTCTGCCTTTGGATACTTTTGATGGCAGAAAGGGTGGCATAGTCAATTCTTTGCGCCACAAAAAACACCATTTTGCAACGGTATATTTCAGCGGAACCGGTAATTGGCGTATACAGACTGTTTTCATCCCGATCCTCGGCAAAGGTGACTTTTGAGAACCAATCGTAAATCTCCTTAAACCGGGCTTTTTTTGGACTATGGAATCCTTGTGTGCCATCCGCTCCGTAGGCATTTACCGTGGTGTTTTTTTCAAGGAAAAATTTAGCTAAAGCAATAGCGCACTCCAGCATTTTATTTTCAACCGGAAGGTACTCGCCCTCTTTTTTCCCATAGCGCTTCAGAGGCAGAATAATACCGACTCCTTCCCTCTCTTCACCAATGGTCTTTCGGATCATCAGCTCCCCGTTTTTTGCAGCAGATCTCCAATCTGCAAGGCGTATATCATCTCCCTCCTCGTAACGTCGGACAAGCACATCAGGATGAGTCGGATATAAAGCAGACTCCCGGGTCATCTTTCCATTTGGGTTTAATGATCTTAAGCCCACAAGCTCTACGATAGCAGGCTTCACTGAGACTCGTAGTGTTTCTTTGTTATTGAATTTGATTTTAAGAAGTCCGAAATAGTCGGTGAGCTCAACGCTTTTGATCCCAACCTCATAATAGCCCCTGTATTTGCAGATGACCTTTGTCTGCTTTTTTATTTCCGTTTGCGGAGAAAGCTCGTATTCCTCATCTTCATCCAAATCGAGAATATCAGAAAGCTCAGAAAAGAATCCTACACGAATAGAAGAAAAGCCCATGTAAAACTCATTTTTCAGGACAAAATAAAATGGGAGTGCATGACCCGCAACAATATCTTTGCCTCCCACCTCCTGGTATATCCTAAAACAGAAAAAAACAAACAGAAGATACAGACACCCGATAACGGGGATAAGGGTCATAAGTGTGAAAAACCCATAGCTTACCGGTCCACCGAAAAAACTGATCCCCACCAGCGACAGACCCCACAATATGGCATAGATGATACGATTTCTTTTTACCATAACAACATCAGTGCACCGGAATTAAAACCTTCACGATCAGTGCATTCAAAACCCTGTCCACATTCTCCCCTGCGATCACAGCTTCCGGGGTAAGGGACAGTCTGTGATGCAGCACCCGGATAGCAACCGCTTTGACATCATCAGGCTTCACAAAATCCCGCCCCTTGAGGTAGGCATGAGCCTGGGATGCCCGAATAAGCGCAAGCATAGCCCTGGGACTGGCACCAAGTACAAACTTTTCCTCTTTTCTTGTGATATCCGTGATCTCCTGAATATACTGCAATATTACATCGCTTAAATGAACAGCTCTCACATCTTCCTGCATTTGCAGTACATCCCCGGTACTGCAGATACTTTCGATACTTTCAGTAGTTTTTCCCACAATAAAATTTGCAGCCAGTCTCTTTTCTTCATCAACACCGGGATAGCCTATGGACAAACGCATCATAAACCGGTCCGTCTGCGCTTCAGGAAGAGGATAGGTCCCGATAAAATCTATGGGATTTTGTGTGGCGATCACCATAAAGGGCAGTGGCAGTTTATGTGTGATCCGATCTACAGTCACACTGTTTTCCTCCATTGCCTCAAGAAGGCTTGACTGGGTCTTGGGAGAGGTGCGATTGATCTCATCCGCCAAAAGGATCTGGTGCATGAGTGCTCCTTCTCTATAGGAAAATTCCCCTGTTTTCATGTTGTAGATCATGGTACCGATCACATCTCCCGGAAGTGTATCCGGCGTAAACTGAATACGTCCAAAATCACAATCAATGGATCCAGCAAGTGCTTTTGCAAGGGTCGTTTTACCCACTCCCGGTACATCCTCCAAAAGTACGTGCCCTCCTGCGAGAAGACATGTCAAAACATCCTCCACGACGCTTTCATCACCCACGAAATATTCACAAATATGATCTTTTATTCTTTTTGCATCCATATCCGCAACCACAGGCTTGGAATCCTTATCCTCGCCACTCCCTTTTTATTTGACTCACCCTAATGCCGGCATTTGGCATGCCTTTTAACTGTTGCCTATATATTCATAATAACCAGTGCCGCACCGGATATAATAAGCATTATGATCACAAGCTTTTTTACTATTTTCTCGTCAAGCACCCTTGCACAAATGATACCTGAAAATGTAGCTGCCACCATTATCGGCATAAGTAAAAAGGACATCTTAAGTGTCTGTAATGTGATCACGCCAAGCAAACTGTATGTGATGATCCTGACGATATTTTCAAAAATAAAGATCACGCTTAGATTAGCCTTAAACTCATTGCTGTTAGTCGTGATCCTGCTGATATATGCAGCCGCCATCACACCTATACCATATATTCCGCAAATCACTCCTGCCAGGATCCCGATAGCCACGTTAATAAGCTTAGAATCCTTTGTCACAAGCAGACCGTACTCCTTTAAAAGCATCTCTACTCCCACAAGTGCCACAAGTATTCCAAAAATCACTTTGATATATTGTGCATTCACGGTCTTAAGCATAAAAGCCCCCGGAATGCTTCCCGCAAGGATCATTATAGTTATCGGGACAAAAATTTTGGGTGCCAGATACTTCCTGTGCTTGATCGTCATGATCACATTGGACGGAAACCCCAAAACCAGTTCCACCGGAGATATATTTACATTATTTACACCGAATCCTAAAATTGATGAGAATACAAGTGTATTGGCAAAGCCACAAAGTCCTTTAATAAAAAATGCCGAAAAAGTTGCCGTGATCCAAAGCCAGTTCATTTTGCCTCCATATCATTATACCGAATTACTTTCAATAATACTTCATCATTGATCCAATATCAACTTTTCCCTTTTAAGCTTTAAAAAAATACTATATAATTAAAAAGATTCACTAGGCTACAGGAGGTATTATTGCTATGGAGTACAGGAAACTTGGAAAAACGAATCTGTCTGTCAGTGAGATCGGTTTTGGCGGAGAATGGCTTGAAAGGCACGAAAAATCAGAATCCGTAGAGCTTCTCAATTATGCACACAGCCTCGGCATCAATATAGTTGACTGCTGGATGCCGGATCCAAAGTCCCGGGACATCATAGGAGAAGCCATTTCCCGGGACCGGGAGGGCTGGATAGTCCAGGGTCATATCGGCTCTACCTATCAGGATGGTCAATATGTCAGAACCCGGGATATGAATTTTGTAAAGCCCGCTTTTGAGGATCTGCTTTCACGACTGAAAACCGACTATATTGACCTTGGTATGATCCACTATATAGATTCCGTAGAAGAATGGGATCGTGCCATGAACGGGGAATACATTGAATACGTACATGATCTCCACAAAAAAGGTGTGATAAAGCATATAGGACTAAGTACCCATAATCCCCGTATAGGAAAGCTTGCGGTGGAAACCGGCTTTATAGAAATGATCCTCTTCAGCATCAATCCGGCATTTGATATGCGGCCTGCCACAGAGGATCTGGACTCCATGTTTGAAGGATATGATAACGAAAGCTTTTCCGGAATAGATCCTGAGAGGGCAGAACTTTACAGACTGTGTGAGGAAAATAATGTGGGTATCACCGTCATGAAGGGATTCTTTGGCGGCAGACTTTTTGACAAGGAAAGATCACCCTTTGGGGTGGCTTTTACTCCCGCCCAGTGCATCCACTACTCTCTTACCAGACCCGGAGTATCCTCCATACTTTGCGGATATGATACAAAGGATCAGGTGGATGCTGCAGTTGCCTACGAAACTGCCTCACCGGATGAAAGGGACTATGCCTCTGTGATCGCATCCGCTCCACTTCACTCTTATGAGGGACAGTGTACCTATTGCGGACATTGCAAGCCCTGTCCCGTAAATATTGATATAGCCATGGTAAACAAGCTCTATGATCTTGCTACCACCCAAAAGCAGGTTCCCGAAAGTGTCATGGAGCATTACCGTGCTCTTTCCCACAATGCTTCGGAGTGTATCGGTTGCAGAACCTGTGAGACCCGCTGTCCCTTCAACGTAAAAATAGCAGATCGGATGAAAGCAACAAGTGAACTATTTTCATGAGTAACAAATACAAATACACCACCTACGCCTGCTACCTCGGATATGTGGTTCAAGCGATAATAAATAATTTTGTACCGCTTTTATTTCTGACATTTCATAACACCTACGGTATTCCCATGTGGAAGATAACCTTTTTGGTTACCTTCAATTTTGGGTTACAGTTGCTTATTGATTTTCTGTCAGCCTTCTTTGTGGACAAGGCAGGCTATCGGCTTTCCATGCTGATAGCCTGTGGCGCCGCAGGGGCGGGTCTTATATCCCTTTCCTTTCTCCCGGACCTTATGCCGGATCCGTTTTTAGGGATCGTAATAAGCATCATGATCTATGCCATAGGCGGCGGGCTTACAGAGGTTTTAATAAGTCCCATCATAGAAGCCATCCCCGGAGACTATAAGGAATCCGCCATGAGCCTGCTCCATGCCATGTACTCATGGGGATCGGTTTTTGTCATCCTGCTTTCAACCATCTTTTTTCATCTGATGGGCACAGGCAACTGGCAAAAGCTGGCAATACTCTGGGCAATAATTCCCGCCCTTGACTTTATCATGTTTTTGACTGTTCCCATTGCTCCTGTCGTCCCGGACGGGGTGCAGAAGATGGATTTTAAAAAGCTTTTCTCCAGTCCCATAATCTATGTTTTACTTATAATGATGATCTGCTCAGGTGCATCCGAGCAGGCAGTAAGCCAATGGGCAAGCACCTTCGCCGAAAGCGGTCTGAACATTTCAAAGACAACCGGCGATCTTTTAGGACCCATGCTTTTTTCTGTTACTTTTGGGATCTCCCGTACTATCTACGGGATATATGGGAAAAAAATAAACCTGCTGAAATTCTATTTTGCATGTGCCATTATGTGTATCGGGGCATATCTGATCACTGTCCTTTCCCCCTATCCGCTTATCTCACTTGCAGGATGTGCTATCGTAGGATTTTCTGTCGGGATATTCTGGCCGGGTACATTCTCCCTTGCCGCCTCTGCGCTTCCGGGAGGCGGTACCATAATGTATTCCTTTTTAGCCCTTGCCGGTGATGTAGGATGTGCCACCGGACCGACTGTGGTAGGACTCGTGTCCTCAAGATTTTCAGACTCTCTAAGGATCGGAATATCAGCCGCCATAGTTTTTCCTATTATTCTGACAGTGCTTTTATATATTTATAATGCAAAAAAGCGGTGCTGATGAAGGAGTAGATCAGATAAGTTATCAGTACCCCGAAGCACACATCCGACAGAAAATGATTGGTCATATGGATCCGGTTATAGCCGTAGATAACTACAAACACACAGGCCAGCCCAAAGGCTGTCATATTCTTTTTTTCACTTCTCTTTTTCATCACATCAAAAAGCATTGGAAGTGAAAACATCATGCTTGCAATGGTCATATTGCCACTGGGCCAGCTTTTGAAGTTATCATCACTGCCTGCCAGATTCGGGATCATCTGCCACCAGTTACGGAACTCGGATCTGGGATCATCCAGTGTGATCAGATACTTGTACCTTGGACGGGAGCCCACCTGTTTTAGCCAGAGATTTATGTTGTCCGCTGCAACCCCCGCAATGAGAATAGCTGCCCCCACTGCGATCAGCCTGTCAGGATCACTGTCATCAACCAGCCTTATCACAACAAATGGAACCCAGCTATACAAAACCGCCCAGAATAACCAGCTTAAAACAGACAGCATGGGAGAACTCTCACCGGCTGTGTAACCAAAGAGCTCCCGAACCACCTTTCCGTTATAGCTGTTGGAATAATACACCGCCATAAACCATCCAAGAAAAAGAAGTGTCCCTGCCAACAGTCCATATTCGTCACCCTTTTTCTTAAATCCCACATACAGGCAGGCTCCTGCTGCCGGATAGAGACAATAGGAGAAGTAAGAACCATAGGTGGCAAAAAATGACCCCAGCTCTGTTTTATTGGCCAACGCGGCATTGATCTCAAAGTCACGGAAAGAACCTATGACAATTCCCAAAACGCAGACTACTATAACTGACCAGAAGCATGCCACCGGCACTGACATGACAGTTTTTTT
>CAMOZG010000057.1 GCA_946630825.1 uncultured Lachnospiraceae bacterium | reverse complement strand
TTTTTGTTGAATTCAAATATGGCATCACCCACAGCCTCCAGATAATCCTCCCCATCTTTTATAAGACTCGGAGGCAGTATGGCAAGGGTGGGATCCAGCCCCACCACTATGGGCGCGTCTTTCTTTTTTATTTCCTCTATCAATTTATGTATCATATCATTATTTTCTCCTAAGCTTCTTAAATAATCCTGCGGCACCGCCGGGCTTTTTATCCACCAGCTCATAGGTGATCTTGCCCCTCATAATGGTAGCTGTCACCCTTCCCGTGACCTGCCGCCCGCCATAGGGCATGTTGGTATTTTTCCCTACAAAATCAGCAGGGTCTATGGTGTAGGTCTTGTTTGGATTAAAGATGGTTATGTCCGCCATCTTGCCCTTGGATATATCACCCCGGTCCAGTCCCAATATGGTGGCAGGATTGTAGCTCATGCATCTTGCCATGCCCATGGGATCTAAAAATCCGCCAAGCACCAGCTCTGTATGGGTAAGGGATGCCGCCGTCTCCAGCCCGACTATTCCAAATGCCGCCGTGGTCAGATCCCCTGCCTTATCCGCCGGAGCATGGGGGGCATGGTCTGTGGATATGACTGTAAGTATCCCGTCTCTTATTGCCTCCTTCATGGCGTCCCGGTCAAAAGCTGACCTTAAGGGGGGATTCATCTTGTACTCGGTGCTTTTTTTAGTGGGTATGTCCTCGTCACATAAAGTGAAGTGATGGGGGCAGACCTCCCCCGATACCCGGACACCCATATCCCTTGCCAGTCTCACCATCTCAGCCACCTCTGCGGTGGAACAGTGACATAGATGAAGTCTGGCTCCGCTTTCCTGTGCCAGAAATATATCCCTGGCTGCTATGGAATTTTCCACAGCCTTTAGGATGCCGGGAAAGCCAAAGGCTTTTGACTTATTGCTTTCATTCATCACGCCTCCCCTTACAAGGGTGGAATCCTCGCAGTGGGAAAGCACTGTAATATCGCTTGAAGCTGCCCGGCACATGGCATCATACAGGATCCCGGAATCCATCACGGATTTTCCGTCCTCGCTGATCGCCACCATACCCTCTTCTTTCATTCCAAGGATATCCGTAAGTTCCTTCCCCTCCATGCCCTTGGTAATGGCACCTACCTGGAGCACATTTACAAGTCCGACTTTTTTTGCCTTGTCGTGAACATATCTTATCCCCTGGGGAGTGTCCACGGGAGGTTTGGTATTTGGCATTGCCAAAACTGTGGTAAAGCCCCCTCTGGCGGCAGCTCTGCTTTCTGTAGCTATGTCGCCCTTTTCTGTCTGTCCCGGATCCCTCATATGAACGTGCATGTCTATAAATCCCGGAAACACATAGCACCCCGTGGCGTCTATTATCCGATCCGCCTCGTCTGTTATATTTTCCTCTACCGAGTAGATCCTGCCTGACGATTCATCCACCAATACATCCAGCAGCCTGTCCGTATCCGTAGCCGGATTTACTACTCTGCCTCCTTTAATTAGAATACTCATAACATCCCCCTATTCATATCTGAGTGCATCTATCGGATTCATTTTCGCAGCCTTGTTGGCAGGAAAATAACCAAAGATCAAACCTATTGAAATGGAAAAGCCCAGTGAGATCACAATACCACTGATGGAGGGTCTGGCAGGATATCCCAGCATGTTTGAGGCGATATTTCCAAGGACCATTCCCATCACCAGTCCTATTATGCCCCCAATGAGACATATGATAACAGCCTCCACCAGAAACTGAGCCCTGATGGAAGAATTTCTGGCTCCAAGGGCCTTTCTGGTTCCGATCTCTCTGGTTCGCTCCGTCACACTCACCAGCATGATATTCATAACACCTATGCCCCCTACCAAAAGGGCAATGCCGGCAATTATGGATATTGCCGTGGTAATGGTGGATAAAAGCTCATCCAGCATACCCACTAAGCCTGTAAAGCTTATGGCTGTGACTCTGAAATCAGGATTACTCCTGTAATAAGGTTCAAAGAAATCTGCGATCTCATTTGCAAGCTTCGTGGTATCCTCCCCCACTGCTATTACCACCTCTATGGCTTCAAAAGCCATTTCCATCCGTCCGATCTTGATCCCGCATCTTATGGGGACAAATACCGTACTGGCAAGACCAAACTGTGACATCATTTCCGACTGCTGGGACTTGGCTGTATACACACCCACTATTGTAAGGGTGACCATCTGATCCTCGACTATGGTGGATATCTCCTTGCCTATGGCGCCATCATAGTCTCCGTCATACATATCATCCACAAAGTCCTCTGAAACCAGACATACATATCTGCCGTTTTCAAAGTCACCTGCTTTCATCATATTCCCTGCAGTGATCTCAATGGAGTTTGGTATGAAATAACCCACCGGCACTCCGTATATATTGATCTTGGATGAGTTTTTCCCATCCTCCACGGTGGCGGAGCCTGCATTTACGTGAACCGATATGGCTCTGATCTGATCTCCGAATGCCTCGCACAGATCATCTATCATCTCCTCGGTGATCTTGTCCGAATCCTCCATATCCCGGTCAGTGGAAAGTGTCCCAAACACAAGTCCGTCCTTTGATGCCTCCTCGTCCTCGTCATCTCTTTCCACCACCTGCACATACACATCACTGGCACCCACAGACTGGAGGTTTTCCGATACAGAGATGGTCAGGGAATTACCCACGGTAAATATGCCGATCACCGAGGCGATCCCGATTATGATCCCAAGCATGGTAAGCAGAGCTCTCATCTTATTGGCTTTTAAGCTGGTCAAAGCCAGTCTGACATTTTCCCAGATCAACATCACACTACCCCATCATGCTCTATTATGTTTCCATCCCGGATATTTATGATTCGGTCTGTTTCGGAGGCAAGCTCCGGGGAATGGGTTATTAAAACTATGGTTTTTTTCTGATCCTTATTAAGCCTGTGAAAAATATCCATCACAAGTCTGCCGGTCTTTGTATCCAAAGCTCCTGTGGGCTCGTCTGCAAGGATAATTGCGGGATCATTTGCCATGGCACGGGCAATTGCCACACGCTGCTTTTGACCTCCCGAAAGCTCCTCCGGCAGATGGCCTGCCCGGTCCGCCATCTCCACCAGCTCCATAAGCTCCATGGCACGCTCTTTTCTGCGACCTGCAGGCATCCCGGCATAGAGCATGGGAAGCTCCACATTTTTAAGAGCGGAGGTCTTTGCTATAAGATTGTATGTCTGAAACACAAAGCCTATCTTTCGGTTTCTGATATCTGACAGATAATCGTCGGGAGCAGACTGGACATCTATGCCGTCTAAATAATACTCCCCGGAAGTAGGGCGGTCCAAGGCACCAATAATATTCATAAGGGTGGATTTGCCGCTTCCCGAGGGTCCCACCACCGAGACAAACTCTCCCTCACGTACATTCATGTTTATGCCATGAAGTATCTCAAGCTCATTGGGTCTGCCTACGTAAAACTTTTTGACTATATCCTTTAGCTCAATGATCATCAAATACCACCTGCGCTGCCCATAACATTAAGCAGGTCATCCACGCTCTGAACCGAATCGGAATCAGGTATCACCACCTGTCTTCCCTCGATATCCTCATCAGAAATGATCTCTACATAATAGGTCCCCTCAAGTCCGGTTTCCACCTTTACCTCATCATAAAGCCTCGCCAAAGTCTCAAGGCGTTTTTTGTCATCATCTGCTTTTGATCCATCCTCTTTGGATTTTTCTTCTTTCTTTCCAAAGGAAAAGCCGCTCTTTTTCTCTTCCTTTGGTTCCTCTGGTGCATCCTTTTTAACCAGATATATGACCTTGGTCTCATCCTCTTTGGTCTGCACTGCCTCCATGGGAACAGAGATCACATTGGCTGCCTCCTCCAAGATAATGGAGATCTTTGCATTCATGCCGATACGAAGCCTCTCATTGGAATCATCCAGGTCGATCTTTATGGTGTATTCGGCTTCGGATGAACCTGAGCCGCCAAAGGAAGATGCCAGATCCGACAGATCCGATCCACCTCCCAGGGATGAACCAAGGCCCGACAACAGGCTGTCGCCACTGCTTCCCATGCTGCTGTTTGCCTTGGGTGAGATAAAGGATACCTCTCCCGCAAGCTCGTCATCACGGGTGGCATCTGTTTTTATAACGGCTGTCATTCCCTTTTTCACGTCAGGTATGTCATATTCTCCTATGGTCGCCTCCACATACAAAAGGTCCACTCCCTCTATGACCACCAGGTTGCCGCCGAAATAATTGTCATCCACCTTGGCATGTACCTCTGTGACGGTCCCGTCGGCAGGAGCCAGCAGTATGGAGTCCTCCAACTGCTCATCATAACGCTTTATGGTGTCGTCGTAATTTTCTATGAGCCTGTCAAAATTCTCCAGGGAGGTATCTGACATATCATCATAATTCTTTTTTGCGTCAGGAAGTGAATTGTCGTCGGAATTTAATATGGTCTCGTAGGATTGTCTGGCAGAATTTTTGCTGTTTCTGGCAGTCTCCACATTTTGTTTTTTCTGTGCTAAGGTCTGATCCATGGCAGCCTTTACCGAATCGGGAGCACTGGAAAAATCAGTCTGGTTGTAGGTCTTTTGGTATTCCTTTAAGTCCTTTTGGGCAGCATCATAATTGGAGTTTGCCACCTCCATATTCTCCCTGGCTATCTCCAGGTTCATATGGTATTCGTCGTACTGCTCCTCCATCTCCCGGTCATATCTGTCATCCTGCTCCTGACGGTCCTTCCTCGCTTCTTCCTTGTCATCAATGGTGTCCTGCCGGTTTTTTACGGCATCCTCCCGGGCATCCATAAGGTCCTCCACGTCAAAAGCCACCAGAGGATCTCCTTTTTTGACCTCATCACCTTCACTTACATAAACCGCTGTTATGGTACTGCCTGTCAGATCTGCCGTAACCTCAAAGGAATCCTTGGCTTTGATCACTCCCGTACCGCTGACGGATGAGACAATATCCCGCCGGGTGATTTCCTCGGTCTTGTAGGACTCCTCCTCTTCGGTGGTTTCCTTTGGTCTGAGAACCAAAAAAAGAACCAGCGCTGCTATGATCACCGCAGCTATGATCAGAAGCATCCTTCTTCTCTTTTTTCTCTGATTGATTATCTCATCCATGACAATATATCAATTTCCTTTTGTAGTTCCGTCTAAGTTATGAACCAGTTTAGCGTTATGCGTTATGATCGGAACGTGACAGTGTATTTGCATAGGCAAGGATACCTGCAACTGTCTTGGCATCCTGTAAGCGACCTGCGTATATTTCATCCAAGATATCCTGAAGTTCCCAAAGCTTCATGGATATCTCCTCGGCAGGGTCTAAGCTCTGCTCCTTTACCCGGACAATATTCATAGCCAGATACACGTCAATAAGTTCATTGCAAAATGCCACTGTGGATTTGAGAGAAAGCAAGGGGCGAATATCGTCTGAGGTATAGCCCGTCTCTTCTTCCATCTCTCTTTTTGCTGTGATGTCAGTGGGCTCATCCACGGCATCCCTGCAGCCTGCAGGAAGTTCCCAAGTATATCTGTCCAAAGCCGGTCTGTACTGTCTCACCAAAAGTATCCTGCCCTCCGGTGTGACCGGTACCACACAGGCTGCTCCCATTCTGTGAGCTACAAAATCCCATTTTTCACAGCTCCCATCCGGCAGCCTGACTGTATCCTCATATATATCTATTATGGCTCCCCGTCTGACCAGGGTTCGATCTATCCTCTCCACATGATCACTCATATTACTCTCCTCTAACAGCGCAAGCAATTATCTGACCCGGTCCGTCCGCACCCGATCCCGTAGCGCTCATACTTCGTATTCGTTAACGGTATCTGGCTCCTTAAGGGTTGTCTTATTATTTTAACACATTTACACCTAAAAACAATGTATTTATAACAAAAGGACAGTCACATAGTGACTGTCCTATAAATTTACTTTGCGTACTCAGTAACACGCGATTCGCGAATCACATTAACCTTGATCTGACCAGGATACTGCAGCTCTTCTTCAATGCGCTTACTAATGTCGCGAGCCAGAAGAACCATATCCGCATCACTGATCTGCTCAGGAACTACCATAACACGTACTTCTCTGCCTGCCTGAATGGCATAGGATTTATCTACTCCCTTGAATTCATTTGTAATCTGTTCTAACTGTTGAATACGATTTGTATAGGTGTCGAGAGTTTCTCGTCTGGCTCCGGGTCTGGCTGCACTGATAGTATCAGCCGCCTGTACCAGTAGCGCGATCAGGCTCTCAGCTTCACAGTCTCCGTGATGAGCGGCAACTGCATTAATAACCACAGCTGACTCCTTATACTTTTTGCAGAGCTCCACACCCAACTGTACGTGTGTGCCTGCGCCCTCCTGCTCATGATCCACGGCTTTACCGATATCATGAAGCAATCCGGCTCTCTTTGCTATACGGACATCCTCGCCCACCTCAGCAGCCAAAAGCCCTGCCAAATGAGCCACCTCTATGGAATGCTTAAGTGCATTCTGGCCATAGCTGGTACGATACTTCATACGTCCTAAAAGCTTGACCAACTCGGTGTTGATACCGTGAACTCCCACCTCCAAGGTGGCAGCCTCACCCTCTTCTCGAATGGTGGTCTCAACCTCGTCTCTGGCCTTTTCCACCATCTCTTCAATGCGAGCAGGATGGATACGTCCGTCTACTATCAACTTTTCAAGTGCTATACGGGCGATCTCACGACGAACCGGATCAAATGCGGAAAGAACCACTGCCTCCGGGGTATCGTCAATGATCAGTTCAACGCCCGTCATGGTCTCAAGGGTACGTATGTTACGTCCTTCACGACCGATAATGCGCCCCTTCATCTCATCACTGGGGAGCTGGACAACAGAGATCGTAGACTCTGCCACATGATCCGCCGCGCACTTTTGGATCGCGGTAACCACAATGTCCTTTGCTTTTTTGTTTGCCTCGTCCTTTGCCTGAGCCAGTGATTCCTTCACCAGCTTTGCAGCATCGATCTTGACATCTTCTTCAACAGATTCAAGCAAGAATTCCTTTGCCTGTTCGGAGGTAAGACCGGAAATACGCTCCAGTTCCTGTACTCTTTGCTGATTCAGCTTAGCCACTTCTGCTTTGTCGCGTTCAAGCTGTTTCTCACGTGCAGCGAGACTTTGTTCCTTGCGCTCCGCATTGTCCAGCTTCCGGTCAATATTCTCTTCCTTTTGCTGAATGCGGTGCTCGGATTTTGAAATCTCCGCCCGGCGATCGCGGATCTCTTTTTCGAGGTCATTCTTGGTGCGAATGGATTCCTCCTTTGCCTCAAGAAGTATCTCTTTTTTCTTGGTCTCTGCGGTACGAACCGCATCATCAATGATCTCGCGTGCCTTTTCCTCTGCACTGCCAATCTTTTTGGAATCAACATTCCTGTGATAAGATGTAACAATGAGAGCTGTGAGAACTGCGGCTACCAAAGCGGCTATCACGGCTACTATAACCGTCATACCTACTGTTCCCAACAGGAGCACCTCCTTCTTTAGTTTTCAATTTATGACATTACCCGGAATCACACCGGATAAATGCAAAACCCACTGATAAATTTTACTATTTTTGAAGTTGTATGTCAATGACCAGTGTTTTGCGGTCGGCATGAAGTCGTTATGCGGTCTCGATATGCCGCCATCCAAACTCTATCAATTACGTGATTTAGAAATCGCCGAATCAATATCCTCGTATGAGAAGCCCCGTCCCAGTAAAAACCTGTAAAGCTTCTGTTTCTGCTTCATATCCTTTTGCGTGGGATCATATCCCCGTTTTCTTATGATACTGCAGATCATATCCACCTCAGAGGACACAAACTCCCTGTCCAGCGCTTCCTCAATGATCTCCTGGGATACTCCCTTGCCGCGAAGATCCATGGTTATCCTGCGTCTGCTCTTGCCATACTGATGATATCTCACATAGGAGGACGCATATCTCATATCATCTATATAATGATAACTCTCCACATATGCTACTGCTTCGTCAATAGCCCTCTGGGGATATCCACCCTCCTGAAGCTTCTGGATGAGATTGTGCCGGGTTCGATCCTGCCGTTCCAAAAGATGCATGGCTCTGGATCTGGCTCTGGGTATAAATACCTCCTTCATGAGCTGCTCCCATTTATCATCTGTGATCTGTGCACCCTCAGATAATCCATATTTGTCAGCTTCACCGCAGTAGATCTGTATCCTCGAACCATCATCAAGTCTTATCATAAGTTTTTTGCTTCGCTTCCCGGATAGTCTTGTAAGCTCTGTAATGTACATCAATCCTCTCCGGCCTCGGAGACAGAGGCAGCTTTGCCCTCCTCGTCAACTACGGATTCTTCATCACCGTCCAGCTTATAATGCTTTCTGATAAGTGCCTCGACTTCATTACACATATCAGGATGCTCAGCCAGATAAAGCTTTGCATTTTCACGTCCCTGACCTATCTTTTCTCCCTCATAGGCATACCAGGCACCGGACTTATTGATAATATCCAGATTGGCAGCCAGATCCAGTATATCCCCTTCTCTTGATATGCCCTTTCCAAACATTATGTCAAACTCTGCCTCTCTGAAGGGAGGGGCAATTTTATTTTTGACAATCTTGACTCTGGTGTGATTTCCTATAACCTCGCCCTGCTGCTTAAGAGCCTCTATACGGCGCACATCCATCCGAACCGAAGCGTAGAATTTAAGGGCATTACCACCGGTGGTAGTCTCCGGATTACCGAACATAACACCTATCTTCTGACGAAGCTGGTTTATAAATATCACTGTGCAGTCGCTCTTTGAAATAGCCGCAGTAAGCTTCCTGAGTGCCTGGGACATAAGCCTTGCCTGGAGTCCCATGTGGGAGTCACCCATATCACCCTCTATCTCCGCCTTTGGAACCAGGGCTGCCACTGAGTCAACGATAATAATATCCACAGCCCCGGAACGAACCATGGTCTCTGTGATCTCAAGAGCCTGCTCACCATTATCCGGCTGGGAAATATAGAGATTATCTATGTCTACCCCGATATTTTTGGCATAGACAGGATCCAGCGCATGCTCCGCATCTATAAATCCTGCTATACCCCCGGATTTTTGCACCTCAGAAACAGCATGCAATGCTATAGTAGTCTTACCTGAGGACTCAGGACCGTAGATTTCTATAATACGTCCCCGGGGCAATCCACCCTGACCCAGAGCGATATCCAGACTTATAGATCCGGTGGGAATGGTCTCAACTTTCATCCTGTTGTCACTGTCACCCAGCTTCATGATGGAACCGCGACCATATGCTTTTTCTATTTGTGAAATAGCCACATCAAGTGCTTTTAGTTTTTCCTCGTTTGCCATAATAAGATCCTTTCTCCGAACCTCTGTTCGGTGGTCATGTAACAATAATATAACTAAAGTTCTAAAAAGTCAATAGTTTTTTCGAACAAATGTTCAATTTTTCACCAAGACGGAAAATACCGGAAACCGGTCATGAATCAGTACGTATGGCATGAGTTTAGCACCAGGACATTTTGGTGTCAATCTCTTTTGAATAAAACTGCATAAAAAAACAGGGGCTTAATGCCCCTGCAGATCTCTTATAATGAAAAGTCCTCAGCTCCGCGAAGCGCTGCTGCCGCATCCGCTCCTGCCCCGGGATTGACAAATACCTGATACTGCTGGATCGCCTCATCCTTTTGCATATCGGATACTGCCCTCTGCACATCTAAGCTGTTAATATCGGCATTGGAGCCAATACTTTTTACTGCATCTGCATCCGGTCTGTACTGTTTTGCATAGTCATAGCTTCCAAAAGTCTGCTTTTCTCTGACAGAAGTGGAGGCAACGTCCATGCCCTCCCTGCTTATGGAAAGTGCCGCCCCGTCTGCCTGCCGCTCAATAGCCTGCTCCTGAGTCTTTTCCACTTCCTGTCTTGTGGGGGGCACGGTATTAACATTATAAAATCCCGAATAGGGACGAATACCTGATACGTTCATGTTGAAAATCCCTTTCCCTTTTGGTTCCTACTCCAAAGGTAAAATTCTCACCTTGACAAAAGTCATCCTGACTTTCAATACTTATATCGGACACAACCGGGAAAACTTAACCCCCAAAACCGGTCTTCTTTTATTTGTTAAGCATTTTTTCCAATTCGGATAAAAATGTCTCCACGTCCTTGAATTCTTTATACACAGATGCAAATCTAACGTAAGCCACCGCATCTATATCATGGAGCTTGCTCATTACCAGCTCGCCTATACGGTCACTTTCCACCTCTTTTTCTTCAGTGGAGAAAATTTCTGCCTCTATATCATCCACGAGCCTGGTTATCTGATCCACGGAAACAGGCCGTTTGTGACATGCTCTGAGCAGTCCGCCCTCTATCTTTGAACGATCATACTGCTCTCTGGCTTTGTCTTTTTTGATCACAATGAGCGGGATGGTCTCCACCTTTTCGTAAGTGGTGAACCGCTTGTTACAGTCATCACACATCCGGCGGCGGCGAATAGATGTATTGTCATCCGCAGGCCGCGAATCAATGACACGGGTATTGTCACTGCTGCAAAAAGGGCATCTCATTAAACAATCCTCCTTGTTTAATCCTTCGAAAGCAGGCTGCATCAGATTTCCGAAGAATTTATGAGTAATATGTACTCTCTGAAACAACTGCTCTCTCACAAGAAAATACCAGGTTATTTTACCCTATTTTGTGCAATAAATCAAGATTTTTACAATATATAGTGTATGCACCGCAGCTCCCATGGTGCCGTGCGAACTATTTTTCCGTCGTCCACTTCCGTGTGCTAAAGGGTCATGGATCAGACGTTGAAACGGAAAAGTATCACATCCCCGTCGTTCACCACATAGTCCTTGCCCTGGAGCCCCACAAGTCCCTTTTCTTTTGCCGCCGTCATGGATCCGCAATCCACCAGATCGGTGAACTTCACCACCTCAGCCGCTATAAATCCACGTTCAAAATCGGTGTGTATCTTTCCTGCTGCCTGTGGTGCTTTGGTTCCCTTTGTAACGGTCCAGGCTCTGGACTCGTCCTCTCCGCAGGTCAGATAGGATATCAGTCCCAAAAGGGAATAACTGGCTTTTATCAGCTTGTCCAGACCGGATTCGGACAGTCCTAAGTCCTCCAAAAACATCTGCTTTTCGTCATCCTCAAGTTCTGATATCTCAGCCTCTATCTCGGCACAAACCACAAACACGCCGCTGCCCTCGCCCTCAGCATAATCCCGGACTGATCTTACATGGGGATTGGATGCGCCATCATCTGCCAGATCATCCTCCCCCACATTTGCCGCATAGATCACAGGCTTTGCCGTAAGGAGGTTATATGAGGTAAATATTGCCTCTTCCTCCTCGTCAGCAGGCTCGAATTTTTTTGCCAGATTGCCATCCTCCAAAAACGGTCTCAGCTTTTCCAAAAGTGCCGCTTCCTTTTGAAGGGACTTGTCATTTTTAGCCTGCTTTATCACCTTTGCCGCCCTGCGCTCCAGGATTTCCATATCGGAGAAAAGCAACTCCAGATTGATGGTCTCTATATCCCTCTTGGGATCCACAGATCCGTCCACATGAACCACATTGCCATCCTCGAAGCAGCGCACCACATGAACTATGGCATCCACCTCCCTTATATTGGCAAGGAACTGGTTTCCAAGACCCTCGCCCTTGCTGGCACCCTTTACCAGCCCGGCTATGTCCACAAACTCAATGGTGGCCGGAGTGGTCTTTTTTGAGTTGTACATCTCGGTCAGGACCTTCAATCTCTCATCCGGTACAGCCACAACTCCCACATTGGGATCAATGGTGGCAAAGGGGTAGTTCGCCGCCAGCGCCCCCGCCTTTGTCAGTGAATTAAAAAGTGTACTTTTGCCTACATTGGGTAGGCCGACGATTCCCAACTTCATGGTAATTTATCTCCTTCTAAAAGTGTTGATTCTACTGTGTTTTTCAATATTTATGGTACTTTTGGTCATAACCTTATGTATATTACCACATTTCTATTTATTTCTCTACCCTGGGTAAAACGTTCAATAATCTAGGCTATCGTCATTCAACAAGAAATCAAAAAGTCCAATAATTGTTATACCTTGATCATTCCTCCACACCGGGAAGTTTCCACTCGTAATAATTATCTTCTTAAATGAATCAGGTATTTTTATAAGTGATGCTTGTTCTTGCTCTACCTTTTCCTGATTTGGTAACTCATATGCAGACTGGATATAATATCGCTTACTGCCTTGGTTAACAACAAAATCAACTTCTAGCTGTTTACGTACTTTTTTCCCATTTTCATCAACTCGAATTTCAACCACGCCCACATCTACTTTGTAACCTCTGTATATTAGCTCATTGTAAATAGCATTCTCCATCAAGTGTGTCTCTTCAAATTGGCGAAAGTTTAAAAGCGCATTTCTCAGTCCCAAATCTGTATAATAGTATTTTGAAGGTGTTCCTATGTATTTACGACCTTTAATATCATATC
>CAMOZG010000056.1 GCA_946630825.1 uncultured Lachnospiraceae bacterium | reverse complement strand
GCCCAGTCATCCTCACCGGTATTGTATTCACCCTCGCCGTAAATACGGGGGACTTCATAGTCTCCCAAAAGGGGTGCAAAGGTGGCATTCTCGCCATCTGTCATAAAAGCGGATACTATGTTAGAGCCGGTGACAAACAGGCTGTGATCTGTTTCAAATATCACATCCCGATCACCTATATTGGCTGTAAGCTTTGTGCCCTTGGGCACTCCCGCTCCGTCTATGGTATCTGCCACTACGTCCATAACCACTATGCTGGCTGAGGGCTTTGCAGGAAGCAGGGATATATCCAGCATATTGACAAACTCCGTATGATATCTGTCCATGATATCATTTACACGTCCGATATTTTCCTCCATACCGCTGGCATATATCTTTGCTATAACGGTACCGATATCGGGTCTGTCATTATCCAGATGCCAGCCGGTATCATAGAGTCCGGCAAGTTGGGAGATCCGCTCCTCTACATCAGCCGCAGTGCGGTCATCAAGATTCAATTTCTTCCACTGTTTGCGGTTCATAAGCTAATGACTCCTTTTCCTGTACCTCTTCTTCTACACTCTGTGCCTTCATATAAAAGGGGAATACCAGATTGTCTTCGTTATTTGTATCGATCACCCTGTATCTTATATCAAAAAGCACCATCCCGGAGTTCGGAGTGACCTCGGTATTTATCTCAATATCCGAAACTCTGGGTTCCTGTTTTGTTATCTGTTCTCTAATTACTCTGGTGATCCAGCCCAGGGAACCTGCATTTATATCCATAAAAGTATATCCCATAAGCTCAGAACCATAATCCGGCCTCATGGGTCTCTCCGTAAGCTGGGTCATAAGGATCAGATACAAAGACTGTCTGACACTCTCCTGCTCACTTACGGTCTCGATCCTGCCTGTTGCCAGATTGACCTGTGGTGGGAATTTCATTCCCTTTCCCAAAAAACTGTTATCTGCCATTTTAATACCTCTTATTATCCAAGCTTTATTGGCTTACCGGAAACTTTAACCAGACCTGATGCCGAAAGTGACGCCTTGCCCTGGGCTGTTACATCTACTGTTGCTCCTGTCAGTTCTGCCTTTCCGCCGCCCTTAAGTATCATCTTGCCGGTAGCATCTGCCGATATACCCGTGGCTTTTATAGTGATCTGTCCGCTGGTACCGTTCATGGTCACCGATATGGTCTCGCCCACCTTGATGGTAAGCTTGGTGTTGGCATTGATCTCTATATTACCTGTCATGGTATTCATCTTAATGGATGCATTATTACCGGAATCCGCCAGAGTGATCTTGTGTCCCTTATTATCCAATGTCAGCTCATGAGCCTTGTCGGGAGTATATATGCTTATCTTGTCCATGGATCCGTCTTCCGACTCACCGTCGGTAAACTCTAAGGTGTTGCCGTTTTTGGTGATGATCTTTTTGAACTTGTTATGGGCATCCACCGACTTCTTTAAAAACTTATTGCTGTCCTTGGGGATACATCCTATAATATAGGGCTTATCAATGATACCCTGGTCAAATGCCACTAAAACCTGATCCCCCACCTCGGGAACGAAATAATGTCCCCATTCCGAGCCTGAACTTGGCTGTGCAACTCTGACCCACTCTAAAACATTATTTCCGGCTTCCCTGGCATGTACCATCACGCAGACCCTTCCGGGCATCTCTATGTTGTAATTGTCAGTCACCTCGCCTAAGAGTATACCGAATATCCTCTCATCTCCTGATTCGGATTTTTGTACACTCCTTTGAGCAACCTCGGAAACTATGTCAAATATTGCCATTTTCTATCTCCTATAGACTCTTAAATCATTGACATCAGATCAGTCTGCAGCTCCTTTGCCTTTCCTATGATCCGGGTGGTATATCTGCCGGAGGGAGCTAATATATGCTTTACCTCAGTTACATAAAATATATTGGATACTGCCGTGCCAAAATCCGCGATCTCAACAAAACGACCGGGTATGACCTCAGGAAGTCCCATGATCTCTATATCCAAAGATCCGAAACGATAGCTCATCTCATCAAAGAGATACCATGCCTTTCGCTGGGCATCCGATTTGGAAAATACTGTAGGATCAAGAGAAGTAAAGGAGGATTCCTTTATCATCTTTTTTGCCTTGGATTTTGATGATATCTTAAAGCTGTGCTTCATGGTGCTTTCAAAGGTCTGTGCCTTGCCCGGATTTACACCTCTTACAGTAAGTGATCCCACCAGACCGGATATATCATAACCCACATTCATGTTAAATATCTTTGTGTCATTGGAGAATGTAACTAAGGTGGAAGTGTCGGCTTTTGCCTCACGAAACAGCACCTGACCTCCCACGCAGAAAAACTCAAAATTGAATTTCCTGGCGCATCTGACCACAAACTCGTAATCACTCTCACCTACCATCTCTATGGTCTCAGATGAGGCTCCGGTTCCCAGGAGGGCTTCGGCTACATCCGGTGTATCCCCTATTTCAAGCTTTGAGATGACTCCGGAGGGTCCTTGAAGTTCCATGTATACAGGCTGGGCAAATATCTCTTTTATTGCTGATGAGTAGTTTGCCGAAAGCATACGCTTGTGATACCGGTTTGCCATCATGATGCCCTTTACGTCCATGGCTGTGACCCGGACGTGGGGCGGTTCACTGTCATCTACCACAAACTCAACTCTGGTGATGACACCTCTGAAAACCTCCCTGACTTTGGTGGCATATCCTAAGTATATGTTCACCTGGGATCCCAATATGATAAACTTCTTGATCTTGTCATACTCAAAGGTAGTCTCGATAAGATCATAGCAGTCATACATTGAAAAGGATGCCACACCAGCCTCAAAACCACTGGTCAGATCCACCTCTACATCAGAAAGAGCCACACCTGCATCCCGGATATCGTTTCCATCCACCTCTATACTGGCAATCGGACCATAAAACTGCCCATATTCCGATTCTAATGATGTATATGAAAAAGAATCCAAACTCTATGCCTCCTAATCGCCTAAAACTGTCTTACTAATATCTTTTACTTTCTTAGCAGCAAGAGCACCGCCTGCCTTGGCATCCAAAAATGCTTTCTTATAAGCGTTTGCCCACATTCCCAAATTAGACTTTCCGCCTGATCCCTTGATGGCATCATCTGCTAAATACAGGGACAATGCCACTTCGGATCGCACCGGTCTTCCCATCATGTCAAACATCTTATAATTGGCATTGACACTCTTCATCACACCCTTATAGCGCATTGTGCCCCATTCAAAGCAAACCAGCCTGGTCCTGGGGTTTTGCAAGGAAGCAATGAGTCCCTCGGTGGCAGACTGAACAGAAATGGAAAGTCCGCTGGTAAGGGTCTCAAGTCCCTTCCATGCAGCCTGCATGCCCTCAGTCACAAGTGCGGTGTTTAACATATCCAAAGGAAATGAATTCTGCAGCTCCATCTGATCAAAGATCAAAGTCACATTAAGGGAGTAAGTCAGATCCATGGGAGTAGCTTTTGCTGACTTTCCCGCCGCACGGAAGTCCTGGGTATCATAGGAACCACCTGAAAACCCGGATATTGAAAAGGATGCGGGGTTAAACTGAACTGTAAACATCTTGTTATATTCCGAATCCCCACCTATCCTGGAATTCACATCGTACCCCATAGTATCAAGCACCCCGCTTGCAACATTTCCAACAGTGTTGGCAACGTTTGATGCCTTTTCTGCCAGATTCTGCAGATTCACTCCTCCGGGTACTGATATGCCGCCTACGCCTCCGACGCTTCCGGAGCCGGGAGCCACCGCTTTCTTTTTTTTATAATCAGCATCTAAAGTATCCCTCTTATCGGAAATAAGTATATTTGCCTTGGCGGTAGATCCTGTCGCGGTAGTAATTCCATTTGTCAGTGTACTAATACCATCCATAATTTAACTCCAATCAGCCTGTTAGACCACCCATCTTTGTTGCAGCGGCTGTGCCCCTCTCACCGAAAGCTATATCGAATGCGGTATCCCACATATTTACATCAGACGCGTATCTGATAGAATTGGAGGAGTCATTCTGCTGTATGGTAAGTCTGACCTCAGCTAAGATAGGATGTCCTAATTTATTAAACATCTTATATCTCACATCCACGTTTGTAAGCTCTCCGTGGAAAAACATATCAGACCAGAGGAACACCACCTGCTTTAACCTTTTGAAATTGAGAAGTGACAATAATCCCTCGCACTGGTTCTGAACAGAATAACCACCTGCAGTAAGGTTTGTAGCCACAGACGAGGCTGTCTTTAGCAACTCTTCACCATTCATCTGAAGCCCCTCCAAATGAAAGGCATCAGCTAAATTGATATCCTCAAATACAAGATCCACATTCAGATTGATCCTCATGATATCGGAAGTGATCTGCATCTGATATGCACCTGCGTCTCCTGCCTGAGGGGCTCTTAACATCCCACCTCCGTTGGCGGAAAAGGTAATGCTCTTTGGATTATACTGAACCTCCATTACGGAGTAGTTATCCACACCCAGCGCCGTTACAGTGGCAGTCTGCTGGATCGCAGTTGTCGCTGCCATAGTAAGCGCTGCTATCGGTCCACCTGTCTGCTTTAATACTGCTTTCGCTCCGGTTGAAGCAACAGATGCCTTTGCCTTGACCTTTTTTGCGCCAACTAAAGACATTAATGCCATGGAATCATTTTTTCCTATTGCCGCAGTCATTTTAGACATCTTGCCAAGTGAATATGCCTTTGGAACAAGTAGCTGAGCCCTTGGTAAAAGTCCCCTGGCTGCAGCATACATTGCCGTAGCGGCTGACATAGTAATTGCATTTGAAGCGACTCCTCCGCCGCTTATGCCTCCTCCTGAACCTGCTGCACCTACTGCACTTGCTGCACTTGCTGCATCTGACATATCTATATACCTCTTCTTCTGCGTTCACTCATAAGCTGCCTTTCGATCCTGTTATAGACCTTTCCGGTAATGGTGCCTATCTGTGAATTGATGTTATCCTGGATCATCCTGGTGATATTCTCCGCGGTCTGCTGGTTTACCACCATTTCGTTTACAGTGTTCTCATGACGTTCCACCACATTCTCACGGTTTTCAACGATATTTTCAACCCTGGTGGTGTCATTTCTGATGTCTTTTATCTCACGCCTTAAGCTTTCAATGGTCTCTTCGTCTATGGTCACATCATTGACCCTGTGTACCAGATTAACTGTCTCCGGGGTAATGCGTCCCACCGTCTCTTCTACATTCTGGAGTCTCTCGGTGACTCTACGCTCCGTATCAGAATTTCTGTCTATGGTCTCTGTTATACGCCTGTTCTCCCGGATGATCTTTTCATCTCTTTCGGCTTCTATGGACTCTCTTACAAGAAGCATCTCGGCATCCTTTGAAACCAGCCTTGAGCCTGCAAATCTGCCGGGATCACTGATGTAACTTTCTATGATGTGAAAAACATCACGGCTGACCGGAGGCAGGGCGTCGATCATTTTTTGTGCGTTTTCTTCTGTGATTGCCGCTTCCTGCTCAGCCCTTTCACTAAACTCCCGTCTGAATTCCTCCGGATGTTCAAAGGCGTATGTAAGCTCTGCCCTTCTGGCGTCCTCGTCGGTCCTTGCCTCCGGCATGACAACTTCCTGTCTGGAAAGCCGCTGCAGGTTTTGCATGTATATCCTGCGCCGCTCTTCATTTTGGATATTGGTCTGGTAAAGCTGCTGTTCAATGGTGTTTCTCTCATCCACATGGATCCGGGGCGCCGTCTCCGGTGCAGATGACTCTTCACCACCGGAAGTCTCTGGATATACCATCTCTGCCTCACCGGGATATGCTCCCATACCGGTGTAGACTCCTTCCTGCGGTGCCGCCACCTCCTGGTAGGCTTCGAGGATCTCATTTATCACATTGATCTCATCACCGGATCTTATGATATTTTCTGAGATGTGATCCCCATCCCTGTGTTCGGAAATTATGTAGGCAGTATTGCCCTCCATCCTTTCAAACACATTGTCCGCCGCGCCATAGTAGGCATTCTGGGTGAGATAATAGCGGTCGCCTATTGTCTGGCTTTTAGATGTAATGTTCTCGTACAGATTATCCACCAGATTTAAAAGAACTGCCGAAGCGATCTGGGATGCCACAGCCTCCTCACTTAAGTCAGCTTCATTCCCGGATGGCTGCTCGTAGAAGTTATCGTGTCTGTAGATCAAAGGTACCGCTTCGCCTCTGACGCTCTCCCTGAGTCTCTGTAAAAGGATCTGCTGGGAAAGCCTCTGCTGTTCCGTCATACGGTAGGAATCTCCGTTTACAACGGTGACGCTGCCACCGTCTGTACGGAAATTATTCTGCATTCTGTATACCGCACCCGTCATCCAGCGTTTGAATACATCTTCGTGCAGGTGCAATATTTCTTCGTTACTATAGTTTGATTCGGTATTTCTGGTGTCACCCTGCTGTATCCGGTATTGGGATATCATCTGGGCAAGCTGCTCTCTGTTGTCCCAGTAGGCTTCAATAAGTCTGTTATTGACCCGGCTTTCCTCCGTGAGTTCATATACCTTTTTCATGAAGGTACTGACATCATTTACGCCAAGCTTTCTAAGGACATTTGAGATATATACCTCATCCTGATATGTAAGGGAAGTATCGGCGGAAACAAGAATCCGGTTCATCAGGTTATTGATTATTTCCACCTTTTTATGCTGTGTATTATAGACCTCTGTCTCCGATAAAAATGAGGAGCCGCCCCCATCCATAAGGAATACTTCCGGGGGCTGGGTCACCACATGGAAGAGATCCTCCTTTGTGATAAACTCCGTCATCTGGTCGTAGTTAGCTATGATACGCCTGGCAAAAGCCTCTCCCGTATCACAGAGATCATTATCTAAAACTGTCTTGATTGGAGCTGTAATAGTCAGCATCTATACTGTCTCCTTAGCTCTTTAAAAAGTTCTCTTTTGTAAGCTCCGGTGCCTTTAAGGCATGGGATTTATTGGGCCAGGTATTTTCCTTTGCAAATGCCACTGCCTCATTTAAGGTCTTTTCTCCCTCTATATGAGTCGCATGCATCTTGCCGTTGCCGGTGTAGGTAGCGGCACTTTCAGCAAAACGCCATGTATTTTCCTCAGCCTTTTTCTCTGCCATGGTAAGCTCACTTGTGGTAGCTCCTGCATATTTAGCGGAAGGAAGTGTATTGAAGTGGGTCTGCTTATTACCCAGATACTCCTTGTCAGCAAAATGCCAGGTCTTACTCTTTGCCAGCTTCGCATACAGCTCTGCCGCTGTCTGAGTGACTGAGGACATACCTGTGCTCTCATTATATACGGGACGGGCACGTCTGTCCTCCACCACCTCGGAGTGGGAATGGGTGACTCCGTTACCCAGATAATTGTTGGAATCCTCTGCAAAGTGCCAGGTGTTGGCTTTCGCCGTTGACTCCGCCTGCATCAATGTCCTCTTGTTGGCGGGAATGTCCAGCTCCCTGGATCCACTGTAACGGACACCATTGCCCAGATACTCACCTTCTTCACCGAAATGCCAGGTCCTGGACTCTGCCAGATCCACCAGATCCTGCATCTTCACATCATTACCCGGAATATTAAGATGATCCTTGGCATAGACATTTTGAAGTCCATTTTTCTCAAAGGTCCAGGGCGTACTCTCGGTCTCACCCGGTGTGTCTATGAAATACATCTGGTGATATGCTATGGTGACAGTCTCCGTCAAAAGTCCGCTCTTTTCCGCATCAAATCCGCCTATTTCCTTATTAAGGACCTGGGCACCGAAGAATACATAGGTCCTCCTTGGAGCCAGGTCAAAATCCTGACCGTTGTTGCCCCCTACAAAGAGAAGTAAAGGAAGCACAAAAGCCGTACCGTTAGGTACGGGATCATAAAAGTCCTCTGTAAGGTATCTTTCGATCTGGATGGTGTGAGGTTTTGTCACATGTTTTCTCTTCATGTAAACAAAATCATTGAGGCCGCCTTCTTCTATCTGCTCATATTCATTCTCCTTTGTGAAAGGACGGATGGATTTGAGAGGCAGATTGAAAACTCCTTCAATTCTTAGGATAAATCTAAAATTTGGTAATACTTCATATGTTCCCGCCATACAGTCACCTCTATAAATCTATATTACTGGTTAAAACCCTCTCCATGAAGGATTCGGGTTCATATCCACAATGCTCTTTTCCCTGTTATTGTCCGAGGGAGTAAGGCTCGCATTGATGGAGGATATCTCCCTGCACCACCTTCGTCTGGTGGCATGGTCCAAACCAAGTACCTCATGCTGAGGCCAGTGGAAATAGTAGGAAATAAACGCCATCTCCCGGTACAGCTCATCCTTTGGGTAGAGCGTTATCCCTCTCTTGTAAAATTTATGGGTATGTCATGCTCCTTTCCGCAGTCAGGACATACAAAATGCATTGTAGGAGGCTCTATGTCGTTTATCCTCTGGTACATATCCTGTAAGAAAGCCAGATCTGCGGTAAAAAGCCTCTCTATGGTGGTAGGAGCTATGATATTGACCCCATCTATACCTGTGATCACCTGGGATAAAAGCACTATGGTCAGATATGCAGGATTCTGCAATACTCTGGGGTCACGCTGCGCCATCATCTCATCTCCCGCTGTGGCAAGTCTCATCCTGCCGTGCTTATGCACCTCTCCTGATGTGTCCACATAGCCCTTTGGAAGGTCAAATTCAAATTCTGTTTCCATGATTAATACTCTCCTTTAAGCTTAAAAAGTTCTATCAAGCGGGGAAGCGAACTTCCCCGCAAAATACAACCTTTTAGTTAGGTATGATCATTTCTTCGTATGCGATCTCAACTGACTCAAGAGCAACGTCTGAGTTAGCTGCATCAAGCTCGGGGCCTGTGTAGTGAGCTACCCATGCGTTGGTGAGCTGCCAGCAGCGCTTTGTATCGCCAATGGTGTCGGTAGTAGTCTGAGGAGCGCCTCCGTTGATATCGATAAGCTCGATAAGAACGTTGTTTCTGGGAATAGGTCCGCGCTTTTCAGATACACACTCCTGGATCCAGGTCTTGAATGCATTGTTGATGGTGTAACCATAACGAAGGGTTACGTTACCATGCTTAACAAGTCCGGGGATCTTTACAGGAGCCAGAGAGTTGGCATTACCCTGTCTGAATTCGATCACGTCTACCTGTGCGTCAATTCCGGTCACCTGGTTGAATGCTGCTGTAGCTTCGCGTCCATCCACAACGACACGGAAGTTCATTTTTGTCAAGGGATATGCTAATCCGCTTCCATTATCATAAGCTGTTGCCTGTGTTGTAGCCATCTATCTGTTCCTCCTTTCTTTAACCCTCACTGCTCTCTTCGGAACCGCCTGACTCTCCGGTGGCATCAGATGTAAACTGTGACAGACGGAAGATTACGAACTCTGCAGGACGGCTGGGAGCGATACCAATGTTGCAGATAAGTCTGCCGGCACGGATATCGTCCATGGTCATGGTTGTTCCGGGTCCTATCTCTACGAAATAAGCCTCGTCGGCTGATGCTCCTGAAAGCATTCCGGTCCTCCACAAACTCTCAAGGAATGATGAGATGGTGAGGTTGACTCTCTGCCAAAGTGTAGCATCATTGGGCTCGAATACCACCCAGTTGGTGGAAGCCTTGATGGATTCCATAACATAGATGAAGAGACGTCTGATGTTGACATAACGGAATGCAGCATTTGAGGAAGCTGTACGAGCGCCCCATACACGGATTCCTTCGCCGGGGATGTTTCTGATAAGGTTAACACCTGCGGGATTAAGGATATCCTGCTCTGCCTTGGTGTAGTTTACAGTCAGGCCGTTGCAGAATACTGTCTCGTTTGCAGGAGCCTTGTGTACGCCACGGGTCTGGTCGGTACGTGAATATACGCCAAGCACTGCTCCTGAAGGAGGAACTGCTGCTGTCTGGTTGCTTGCGCGGTCAAATACCTGGATCCAGGGATGATACATTGCAGCGTAGGTGCTGTCAATGATGCCTCTGTACTCTGTAAGATCCTCAACCTTAACAGCGTCCTTAGGCATATCAAGAACTGCAAAACGGTTCTTTGTATTCTCGCAGTGAGCTACAAGTGCTACTGCCACCTCAGGCATTGTTACGCCGGGAACTGCCATAAGGCTAACGCTGTCGTTCTCAAGGAATGACTGGATACCTGTACGGCCAAGAGGTCCCTCGTCCACACCGATAAAGGTGCCTGCATTAACGCTCTTGATGGATCCGTCAGAACCACCCTCAAGTGTGAAGGTGCCCTCTGTGATGCCCTTGCCAAGGATTGCTTCTACAGGATTAGCGATCACGGTAATGGGAGCCTCGCCCTTTTCACCCTTAACTGCTGTATCCTTAACCTCTCCTGCTTCTACAGTCACAAGACCGGACTTGGCAAGACGAGCTGCAATGTAGGTAGGTGCTGTGTCGTTAAGTGTGCAGTCGAAATAGTTCTCGATCTGCTCATTGTAACGGATCTGAACATCAAATGTTACAAGTGTGATAACGTTCTTGGGGATGATGCCCTCGTCTACAGGGTTGCCCTTGAACTTGCCGGCGAAAGTAACCTGCTTGTCATAGATCATCTCTATGCGGTTGTACTCGCCTGCGAACTCTACGATATCACCCTCTCTGAAGCCCTCAATGGACTTAGCGGTAAATACGTTCTCACCGTCCTTCTTGATAAGCTGCATACGGCGCTTATTTGCGGACTTAAGTGAGATCTGGATACGGTTGCCCCACTTACCTGCATTGGCTGCAGATACATTGAGGATACCCATCTTCTTTGAAGCAGCCTTTGCGTCTTCAGGTACTACACGAGCTACATAGCAGCGTGTACCACCGTTCATGAAGAACTGCTCTACGCTGTTTGCAAGATAACGGTACTCACCGTATGTATACTCGGAGAGATGTCCTCCAAACTGCCTTACAAAGCTCTTGAAATTGGTAACCAGTGAAGGTGCTCCGCCAACGGGGCCCTTTTCTGCAAGACCGATAAATCCGGCTGTGCTGGTACCTACTCCCTCAACGTTACGTGGAGCGTTGTCTATTTCTTCCACATATACTCCGGGGCTAAAATATTCTGGCATAATTATTTCTCCTTCCTTTTAATAATCATGTGATCTGTTAGTTTACGACCACCATTTTTTGAGCGGGATTTACTACCGTGATCTCTCCTGCGTACGCACAGTTGCATGTACACTGGTGAGTGAGAGCCGGCTTTCCGCCTATAACCACTGTAGGTGTGGCTGACTTCCACGGGGTAGTAACCGGAACACAAGGCTGCGGAGTAAGGACTCCCATAGCTGCTGTAGTAGCCGTAGCCACCTGTGGATTAGCAATAGATCTGCACATACCAAATGATGGTATATTGACTAACGGCTTAAAATCCGATAAAGATCCAACCGGCTTTCCCCCTGCTACGACAGCAGGTGCACTTGTAGCCCTAAATTTTGAAGTCTTTGATCCAAATGAACAGGAAAGCGTACTGCCTGTTGTAAGAAGTGCTCCCATTTTATCCCTTTCTCTAATGCTCCTAAAGCGTCATTCCTTCCAAATCCCGGAAGTCTACGCTTTTGTATCTGGTTTCACCGTCTACGATGTATCTTACCAGATACGTCTGTCTTTTTCCGTCATCTCTGACACGAAGCAGGTAGCTTCCATCCTCCCCTACCTTGCCGAATATCCTCCGGCAAATGGGATCGTTGACGGCGAATTCTTCCGAAAGCGCATCCCTGAGTCTAACCTTGTTAGCGTCGAGCTGCTCGAGGATCTCGATACACTCGTAGGTGTTGGCTTCGGAGTGGAACAGGCCATAGTATGAATGAACCATGTTCATTCTCCGGTTCGGTGCGTAGATCGTCATGATCTTTTTCTTCGGTTCAAATTCCCGAATGCCCGAAATCGGCCTGC
Source organism: uncultured Lachnospiraceae bacterium (assembly GCA_946630825.1). Classification (GTDB taxonomy): domain Bacteria; phylum Bacillota; class Clostridia; order Lachnospirales; family Lachnospiraceae; genus JAILEN01. Next base: position 603 of record CAMOZG010000056.1, on the reverse strand, counting down.
CCGGATGGATACATTCCAGTGACGAAAGTCCCTTAAGAGTTCCGGTCAAAGAAAGCGTTCCATGGCCGGATCTGTTATTCTCTGACGGTATCAGGAATACATCCAATGTGGGGAGTCTTTCGTCCATGGTCTCGTAGTCAAGGTACTTCTCGAATCTTACATAGCCATACACGTCAATTTGCATAAGACCGTTTTCCCTGCCATAATTGATGAGTATGTAATTCCCGAAGCCTCTTGATAAGGGTCTGATCTCCTCTCCGTCTATGAAGAAGTGTACATCCCTTTCTTCTACAGAAAGACCTGTGGTGGTATCCTGCAGTCTGATCAACAGATCAAGCGTGCTTTTGATGACTCCAGCTTTTTGTGCCAATCTTAGCTTTCTCCTCCTTCCTCCTCTGATCTATCGCCGGCCACATGAAGTCCAAACTGCGCATCAACAACACGAGGAGTATTGATGACGACTTCGCTGGATACGAATACGGGTGCCGCCTTATAAAACAGCGAGATCTGGTATGGTTTGTTGATCGCGCTCCACACCCGCACTTTTTCTTCCAGACCGATCTTTGCCTGCGACAGCACGATCGGCGGTTCCTGCGTGTCCAG
>CAMOZG010000055.1 GCA_946630825.1 uncultured Lachnospiraceae bacterium | reverse complement strand
ATATCGGCACGGATGAAGCTGTAATTATCCCTGGTCTCCACATCCTTAAGATTTTCCAGATTCCCGGCATAGGTCAGCTTATCCACATTTATGATACGGATGTCGTCCCCGTATTTTTCAAACATATAGTGTATATAATTACTTCCGATAAATCCGGCTCCGCCGGTAACCAGATATGTGTTCATAGATAATACTCCTTATGCTGCCTTGTACTGTACCTTTGCCTTTTTGATCTTCTTTTTGTAGATCTGTGCAAAGTCGTTTTTCATTGAGATGGGAACATAGCCCATGGCTTTGTACTCAGCAGATTTCTCACTCCAGTTTGCGGTGCCCCACTCCCTTACATCATCATCAGCGATTATCATAAATGCCATGGAAGGATAGGGATTTCTGTCGTCAATTGCATAGTTCATCATGCTGGTGTCGCTGCCGCTGTTGCCGAATGCCAGCACAGGCCTCTGACCTATCTCCCTTTCGATATATATGGACTTGTTTGCATTTAAGTTCTTCTGGATAAAGCCGCCGGTAAATACCAGCTCATCACCGTCAGCGTACTTGTAGTCCATATTTGAGGAGGTGGTTTCGTTGCCTTTCACCTTTACCTCGAATTCCGTACCGATCACATGGTTCGGTGTAACATAATTTTTAATGGGAGAGTTGGCAATTATAGCTCTGGTGGTGGTGCGCTCCGTGCCGCTTACCACATAGATGGTAAAGTCGTTTTTGTAAAGATACTTCACCAGCTCCACCATGGGCTGATAAAAACCGTCTATATATCTCATATTGCTGAAGCTGTCAGTCTTCTTTTTCCCGAACTTGACCGCATAATCATAAAGCTCGGAAACCGTCATGCCTGCATATGCCTTGGCAAAATTTCTTGCAAGCTCCTCTCCGGCGCTGTACCCCGGCTGGATGCTTCTTGCCTCTTTTTTAAGAGCCTCGGAAACCTTTTCGGGATGATCTGTAAGGCAATACTCAATAAACATCATGGTGTCATAATAGGTAAAATAGGTCTCGCAGGTTAAGGTGCCATCCATATCAAAAACCGCTATACGATCCTTGGGCGGGATGTAATTTTCCTTGTCCTTTTTATTCGTAACCTTTTTCACATACTTTCTAAGCTTTTTGGCGGGCTTGGAATCGGAAGCCCAGTAAGTGGACAGCGCTGTTTTGGCTGCGCCCTTTTCAAAGCTTATGGTATTTGGTGCGGCGGCACCAGCCTCGCATACCACCGCAGGCTCGGTGAATACCATCACCGCAGCTAAGATAAACACCATGGTTTTCTTAAAGATCTTCATGTTAATACCTCCTGTTTTTCTATCTTGATCTCATGTTCGGGACGTACGTCGGCACTCACCACCACCGGCGGATCCACCTTTGCCCCCGTCTCTTCGAGAGCTTTTTCAAGTCTTTCCACCCGAAGTTCCAAAAGTGCCACCTCCTGGGTAAGCCGCTTTGTACGCCGGTTTTCATTTGTCAGCACTATGGTAAATGAATACAGTATTATCAGTACAAAGGCAAATCCAAAAAGTGTCAGCATATTTATGGGAAGTGCGACCCCTAAAAATCCGGCGGCTCTTTCCATAAGGTTTGGCGCCAGATCCATCACAAGCAGTATGATTGCCAGAAAAAACCACACCAATGCATACTTAAGCTCTATCACCCTGGTGCGGACCTTATTGCCGATATATACAAAAGCCACCATGGTTGCAGCGGCGATCAGTATCTGTACCCTTGGGCTCATGATCCACCTCCTCTAATCACGCAAGTCATTATCCGGCTCTTTTTCACCCACGTCATTTCGTCCGTAATAAGCCACGGTTTTTTCCTTTTCGTCAAACCGTTTGTAGCCCAGCCTCGCCATAAGACAGGCAATGGTAACCTTTGCCATATAGTAAACGGCACGCCCCGGTGAAATAGAGGACTCACCGCTTTGCCGCATTTTCATTCTCACAGGGATCTCCCCTATGGTATATCCAAGCTGCAGCAGGGTGACGGCAGTCTCCGGTTCGGGATAGTCCTTTGGATACTCCTCTGCAAAAAAATTGATCACATCCCTGCCAACCATCCTCATGCCGCTGGTGGGGTCAGTGATCCTGGCTCCGGTGAGGATATGTATCCACAGGGAAAACCACTTGATTCCGATACGTCTGGTCACGCTGGATTGAAAGCCCTGCTTTTCTATAAACCGGGAGCCTATAACCATGTGACAGCGACCACTCATAAGCTCCTCTGCCATCTCCGGTAAAAAGGTGGCATCATGCTGACCGTCTCCGTCCACCTGAATGGCACAGTCATAACCGTATCTTTTGGCATACATATACCCTGCCTGAACCGCAGCACCTATGCCTGATCTGATGGGGAGATTGATGACATTATAGCCCATCTTTTTGCAGATGCTCATGGTGTCGTCCCCGGAGCAGTCATTGACTATCACATAGTCAAAGCCACCGGCATTTTCCCGTATATCCTCAACTGTCCGTATGATATTTCCGGCCTCATTGTAAGCCGGGATTATTACCAGCCCCTTCATCACAAGCTCCCCGAAACCCGACCTCTGGTCTTTAAATACAATCCTCCCAATACCACCGTAGCCCTTCGTATCATAAGGGAAAGCCATCTGCCAAAAGCATTGATCCGAAGCTTTTTTCCGTACTTGTCCAAAAGCCTTTTATGCTCCTTCACATAGAGCTTTCCATCCCTGCCTCCAAGGACTGCCGAGGTATTTGAAGTGTCTCTTAGCATAAAGTAGTTCTTCTGCTCAGGGATGATATACACATCTCCCTGCAAAGCAATATTTATAAAAAAATCATAGTCTATGATATATGAAAACTCCGGGTCAAACTCCGGCGCAGCCTCTCTTCGAAACAGATTTGCCAGAGGCGCCCCCAGATAGTCCCTGGTAAAAAGGGAATACTTTACTATCTTTTCACCGGGTACACTCCCTTCAGCACTGCCCTTTGGTCTGTATCTGTTATAGTGCCCCACCACCTTACCGGACTCATTTACAAAAGCCGTATCGGATGAGACCATAACTATGTGGGGATCTGCCTCCATTATCTCCACCTCTCGGCTTATGAGGTCGGGAGCTATCCTGTCGTCACCGCATAAAAGCCTTATATACTTTCCCCGGCACAGGGACAGGCATTTGTTCCAGTTTCCTGCCATTCCCAGATTTTTTTCATTCTGATGCAAAGAAAGGAGAGGCGATTCTATTTCCTGAAGCAGGCGAAAAGTATCATCCCCTGAACAGTCGTCCACCACTATGATCTCTATATTGGGATAATCCGAAGCCACCACCGACTCTATAGTTTCTTTTATGGTGGCAGCATTGTTGTATGCAGGAATACATACAGACACCAAAGGCGGCATCAGGAGTTATTCTCCTTCATGTACTCACTTATGGCATCCTGCCACCTTGCCATGGAAAAGCTGCTTGTGATCTGCTTTAGGTGTGCGTTTTCCAAAACAGAGTTTTTGGGACGACTGGCTGCATCAGGATTCATGGCGGCATACTCCTCGCTTGTAATGTGGTTCACCCGGACCTTAAGGTCTGCCAGCCGGTATATCTCTTCGGTGAAATCAGCCCAGTTTGTCTGACCCTCGCAGGTGGCATGGAATATGCCGGAAGCCCCTTCCTCCAAAAGAAATCTGATCATTGCAGAAAGCTCAGAAGCACTGGTGGGGGATCCATGCTGGTCGCATACCACACTTACCTCGTCATGATTCTGTGCCACCGAAAGCATGGTGCGGACAAAATTTTTTCCCTCTCCGTAAAGCCATGCAGTCCTTAGGATCAGATAGTCCTCCATGGCTTCCTTTACAAAGTTTTCTCCTGCAAGCTTTGTCCTGCCGTAGGCACTTATGGGATCCGGCTCATCTGTCTCCACATAGGGTCTTGTTCCGTCACCTCTGAATACATAATCGGTAGATACATGAACCAATCTGATCCCTGTATCAGCAGCAGCCACAGCTAAATTCTTTGGTCCTATGGCATTGGCACTGTATGCCAGGTCTTCATTTTTTTCACAGCCATCCACATTGGTATAAGCTGCACAGTTTATTATCACATCAGGGTTAAAATCCTTTAAGCAGGCTTTCACCTGATCTAAGTCCGATATGTCCAAAGCCCTGATGCCATCAGAGGCAGAAAGCTCTGTCAATAGAAACTGCGCCTCATCCCCGTACTCACGTCTGATGGCTCTGCCAAGCTGACCCTGGCATCCGGTAAGCAAAATCCTTTTCATCTATATGTAATCCTTAGCTAATCTTGTCAATCTGTTCATGGCAGAAAACATTCCTCTGATGGAAGCTCTGGTGATATTGGAAGAAAGCCCCACACCGTAGGTCTTGTTGCCGGTCCTGGGATCCTCCATCTCTATATAGGCTGCTGCCTTGGCATGGCTTCCTGTGGATAAGGCATGCTCGGAGTAATCCTGCACCGAAAAGCCCATTTCCGGTACACACTGACGGATAGCCAGGGTAACGGCATCCACGGGACCATTGCCGTCTGCCTCTGAGTGGAAGGTCTCGCCATTGTACTCAAAATCAAGAGCCACATGGGTATCATCATCCCCTGTATTGTCAAATATATCCACGAAGTTAAGCTTGTAGGGAGTTTTGATATCCAGATACTCCTTTTTAAAGGCAGCCATAATAGTCTCGGGCTTCACCTCGCCGCCCTCCTTTTCGGAGATGCGCTGGATCACATCCGCAAACTCCCTTTGCATGGACTTGGGCAGCTTGTAACCATAGACAGTATCCATGACAAATGCCACACCGCCCTTGCCGGACTGGGAATTAATACGCACCACAGGCTCATAGCGTCTGCCTATGTCCGCAGGGTCTATGGGAAGATAGGGAACCTGCCAGATCTGGGAGTTCCTTTCCTTCATTGCCTTCATGCCCTTATTGATGGCATCCTGATGAGATCCTGAAAAGGCGGTAAATACCAGCTTTCCTGCATAGGGATGTCTCATATCCACATCCATCTTGCAGCAGCGCTCAAACACCTCAACTATCTCATTTATGTTTTCGATATTAAGCTTTGGATCTATGCCCTGTGAAAACATATTGTAAGCCACCGTAAGTATATCAACATTACCGGTACGCTCGCCATTTCCCAAAAGGGTGCCCTCCACCCTGTCTGCTCCTGCCAGAAGTGCCAGCTCCGTGCCAGCCACTCCTGTTCCCCGGTCATTATGGGGATGGATGGAGATTATCACATTTTCACGATCCTTTATATGATCCGAGACCCACTCGATCTGATCAGCATATACGTTGGGAGTATTCATCTCCACGGTATTGGGCAGATTGAAAATGATGGGCGCCGGGGTGGCATGATCCCACTCCTTTGCTACGGCATTACATATCTCCGCAGAGAAATCCACCTCAGTTCCCGAAAAGCTCTCGGGAGAGTATTCAAGCTGGAGATTTCCGTCGTATTTTTTCAAGCCTTCCTTTACCATTCTGGTGCCATCCACGGCTATCTGGATTATCTCTTCCCTGTTTTTATTAAATACCACATCCCTCTGAAGGGTGGAGGTGGAATTGTAAATATGGAAAACCACATTTTTGATCCCCCGGATAGCCTCATAGGTGCGGTCAATAAGCTCCTGTCTGCACTGGGAAAGCACCTGAACCTTTACATCATCCGGAATCTTGTTTTCCGCCACAAGCCTCCTTAGAAAATCAAACTCGATCTGGCTGGCTGCGGGAAAGCCTATCTCTATTTCCTTAAAGCCAAGCTTTATAAGCAGATCGAAAAACTCCATCTTTTCGTCCACATTCATGGGCTCGATAAGAGCCTGGTTCCCGTCTCTCAGATCCACGCTGCACCAGATAGGTGCGTGCTCGATCTGTTTGTTTGGCCATCTCCTGCCGGGGTAATCCACCACCGGATTTTTTTGATATCTCTGATAGTTCATCATATTCCTCCTGAAAATCTATACTTTTTCCCCGAATCCTGAATCCACCAGCTCCACCAAAGCTTTCAGAGCTTCTTTTTCATCAGATCCGTCACATATTATCTCTATCTCGTCTCCGCTTTTTATTCCTGCACCCAAGACACTTAACACGCTTTTGGCATTGTATTCCCTGGCTGCTCCCTTGTTAAAAACTATTTTAGAGGAGTAGCCCTCAGCCATTTCACAAAACATGCCTGCAGGTCTTAGGTGGAATCCGGAAGGGTTTTTAACCACCACTTTTTCACTGGTCATAATCTCACTCTCCTTCAGGCTGTTCCTCTTCGGTATCTATAGCATCCCCCTCTTCCTCTGTGGGCTCATCTTCTTCGGGAGGGGATTCCCTCAGGCTTATCTCTATCTCCGCAGTAGCTGCAGAGGCTGTGATACCGTCATCCAAGGACAGGGTGACTGTCACATTGTGCTTGCCCTCCGACAGTCCGCTGGCATCCACATATCCTGCTACCTTGTCCGCTGATATCCTCTCCAATAGGGACTGAGTTCCCGACAGTCTGACTAAAATATTGGTATTGGTAAACTCTGCCATATACTCAGGATCCAGATTCTGTATGGTCAGATTTGCCGTAGGCACCGACAGGGACAGTTCCGATTCCTCGTCTATATTTATTTTAACAGCGATCTGTGCATCCCCGCTGTCTACTAAGGATACTCCATCCGGCAGGTAGGTCCTGATGTCAACCGTAGTCTCCACGCTGGTAGTTACAGTGGAAAGATCTATAACTCCCTCAGGGATCAGAATGGAAGTGACCGCATTTATTTTCTCCGGCGCACCCATGATCCTGATACTCTCCGGGTTCACCGTAATGGATTGAAGCGTAAGTCCATCCGGCAGTTCTCCGGTAGAGCCAACATCCACGCCCACTGTCTTTACCGAAAGCATCTTGACACTCACATCAACGGTAGTCTCGGAAAGAGTCAGCTTTGTGGAATCCACCACATCTCCCGAAGCATTTAAAATGGTAGGCACCACGCTTTCGGTTATGTCGGTATCCATACCGCTTATATCACATACTGCCTCCACCCGGTCCACCATTGCCATGATATCTGCCGGGCCGGATATGGTGATCACATTGGGCTTAACACTGATCTCTCCTACGGCAAAGCCATCTGCGGGATTGCCCGAGCACTCACCTGAGATCACGAATTTCTGTTCAGTCTCCTCGCCTATCTCCAGATATATGTACTTCTGATTGGAGGATATGCCTACGGATGCATTATACCTGTTGGCAGTGATCTCCACCGGTATCCTGCTGTCGTTTTCAAGATTGTTAAAATCCGCCGTAGCCGTAAAATCCGAGGGAGTCAGTCGCTCCATAATAGATCTTTTGGCAGTGACCCGAAAGCTTACTGTATTGCCGTTTTCTGGTATGGTATAGTATTTGCCCTGATCCAAAAGCACATCCTCATTTACCAGTTGAACATTGGTGGTAAAGGTCTTGGACTGGGACGGATCATCTACATTAACCACTATGATCCATAGGATGACCGCTGCAAAAAAAGCTCCGATCTTAAGACCTATATTGTTTGTGAGGGCACCCTTTATAAAGCTCATTTGCTACGCACCCCCTTTTTGAATCTGTCTATCCAGCTTTTTTTAGGAGTCTGCTGTGATGGATTCTGAAGCTTGGTCAAAATCTCTGCCAGCTCACCTGCATCCACATCTCTTATAAGCCGGTTTTCAGTCGCCACGGAGATCTTGCCTGTCTCCTCGGAAACCACTATGGTCACGCTGTCACTCACCTCGCTGATACCCACGGCAGCTCTGTGCCGGGTTCCCAGCTCCTTTGACAGCATCATGGAATCTGTCAGGGGAAGATAGCAGGTGGCAGATACCACCCTGTCTCCTCTCACTATCACCGCTCCGTCATGGAGGGGCGTATTTTTTTCAAATATATTTATAAGGAGCTGACGCGACAAAAGAGCATCCACCTCTATACCCGTGCGCTCATATTCTGTCAGCTGCACATCCTTTTCCACCACTATAAGTGCTCCTGTTTTTACAGCGCCCATCTCATAGCTTGCCTTGACCAGATCCTGGAGAGTATGGTCGGAAAAACGCTTGGCTCCGTCCCTGCCTGCCACTATGGGCAGAAGTCTGTTCATCCAGTTTGAACGCCCTAAGGATCGTCCCAGTCTCTCAAGTGCAGCCCTAAGCTCCGGCTGGAACACCACGATCAGCGCGATCAAACCTGCGCTTATAAGCTTTTCTCCCAGCCACAGGATGGTATTCATCTGAAGGAGAGCCGCCGCCATGAAAAATATGATCACCATGATTATGCCCCGCAGCAGCATAAACGCCCTTGTATCCTTGATCCACACCAGGATCATATAGAAAAACATGGCGATCAGCACTATCTCCACGCCATCTATGACATGGAAATGAGGGATACTCAGATTGAAGTAATCCCCCAGAAAAGTGTTAAGATTGTTGAGTGTCTCATTCAAGCGTCCTACCGCCCTTTCCTAACTGCATGGTATCCTGCGCCGTTATCTTTTTGATCTCTTTGGATTCCTCCACCAAACGGATCTTTGGTACAGCCGTCACATAGTAATAATACTCGTCATCCTCGAACTGGACCTTTTGCGCCCTGCTGTAGTCCAGATCCAGCACCAGATAGTTGGTGGCAAAGCCTATTATAAGAACTATGATATTGCCGCCGATAAGCCAGGGTATCTGCGAGGTACGTGATGTAAGCAGATATCCTGCCAGAAGTATCAAAAACTCCGAAACCACTCCCGAAGCCACAGCCAAAAGCCAGGAGTGGGCTATATTCATATTTTTGATGTTATATACCGTTAAAAACATCACTACCAAAGCTGTCAGGTATACGTAGTACATTACGTTGGTGATCATGCCCTCAGTCAGAATATCCAGTACGGATATGGACTCAGCCGAATCCAAGATCTGTGAGGCGTGATCCTTGATACTTTTTAAGAAATAAGATATGGTGGCTCCGCAGATAACAGAGGTCACCTCGTTTACATTGTCCAAAAGCCCCGATTCCAGAGGAAGCAGGTATGGTACATGGAGCTGATATGCCACCGTGATCCCGGGCAGGTTATGATAGTCCTTTGCCCTGTACACTCCGCATAAAACATAGGATACCACAAAAAATATGACTGCCACCAAAGCCACTGTCCTCGACAGCGACAAGAGCTCAATGACCAAAAACAGCTCAATTACCAAAGCCATGGCGCTCATGGGAACAAGAGCGCAAAGCACAGCTATCACTATATGGATCCACTTCTGGGAGAGCACCTCGGAGTAACCGAAGCTCCCCACTATCACCTCTAAGGCTATAAGTGTGAGTATCCCCTTAAATACCCGGGTCACCCATACATCATGAGACATTATGAAATTCCGGGTCTGCTCACGCAGCTTCATAAAAAAAGTCAAAACAAATCCTCCATGGATATGGTGGGAGATCTGCTCTCCTCTTCCCTGGCATACATATCGGAAAGTTCATCTATGGCCGCAAGTCTACGTTCCAAGGCAGCCTTTCCTCTGGCATACCTTTTTATGGCTCTTTTCCTGGTCAGCATCATATAAAAAAACAAATGGAACAGATACCCCAGCAGTCCCAGCACTCCTATGAGAAGCACAGTGACCTCGTCCACATTGACTATGACAGTGTTAAAAAGCAAAGCCATGATCCCTAAGAAAACAGCCCCGTAAATAACCGTGCCTATGATGAATGCTATGATTCCATAGGCTCCCACATAGTCCTTTTTGGATATATTGGCTACCGGGATGTAATACCTGGCATCCTTTTGTTCTTCCATAGCCATCCTGGTCATGTGGATGACCCTTTTTTCACTCAACATATCCCAATCTCTTTAAAAAAGCCGCCGCAACAGAAGCGGCGGCTAGTGGCCTCTATCTTTTGAATCTCATCTTATCTGAGTCGTGATCCCTCTTGGCAGGTTCCGGCGCTGCAGTAGGTTTCTTGAAAGCAGAGGTCAGATTACTGGCCATGTTGTTTTTGCATTTCTCACAAAATCTGCCGGTTCTGATGGGATCCCCGCAGTTCTCGCAGTTGAGCATAATAGGTGAATCCTTTGAAAACTCCAGTCTCTCTTCCCTGACCCACTGGTTGATCTGCTGTACAGACACCTCACAGTCATCAGCTATCTTTTGTATGTTGGAGTGGGGATTCTCACGGATATAGTCTCTAACCTTTTCGTAGTCTTTTTCAGCGCTGTCACGACAGATGGGACAGACCGACGGACCACCCAGATAGTTAAACATCCTCCCACAATTTCTGCAATTACGAACATCCATTCATCAAGTCCTCCACAATATCAATCGGCTCCCATGCATATACAAAAAGAAAAAACACGACAGCCAAACCCTTCTCCTAAAACCCTTGCCGCTTCATTTATTGTGGCGCCTGTGGTATATATATCATCCACAAGCAACACACAATCAAATTTTACACCACTTTGTGCTATTTTAAAAGCATTTTCGAGATTTTTTTGGCGCATTTGCCTGTCCAGTCCCTTTTGTGGCGCCGTATTTCTGACCCGCCTTAGCACTTTGGGATAAACCGGCACAGACAGGTACACAGAAATTGCCTCAGCAAAGACCTCTGCCTGATTATATCCCCTTTGGCGCTTTTTATTTTCGTACATGGGAATGGGGATCACCGCCTGTATCCCCAATGAGTCAAGCCACTTATGGTGCAGGGTATAGGCTATCCGGGCAAGTCCCCTGACATAAGAGCGTCTGCCGGAATACTTAAGCCTGTACATGGCAAGCTTCATGGGACCGGTATAGACAAAGGCTCCCCTGCCCATAACTATGGCAGGCTCTTTGCTTTTGCAGTCACGGCACAGATCATCCACAGCGGAAATGATTGGCTTTCCGCAGCGAAAGCAGATCCTATCATGTGCCAAGACCACCTCACCACGACAGCTTTCGCAAAACACTCCCATCCCGGATGCACCGGGGAGGATATCATCACATCCCGGACATCTGGCGGGATATAAAAGCCTTACCGCCTTATTCAGTACACCTTTTTTCATTTATGCCTCCGTCATATCACGGAAGCCATCTCTCTTTAAGTGGATTCTAACATATAGAGACTATTTAAGCAACTTGCTGAAGTTTTCATCCTGGCAGAAGTCGGACATCTCATACAAAAAAAGAATTTCCTCTGGATCCGCTTCTTTCATAAGCTTTGATACCGGCTCATTATAGTATCGCAGATCTATCATTATGATCCTGTCGTAACCGCAGATCAGATAGGGAATGGCGCTGTTGGCATAGGAATCCTTAAATATCAAAAGGGTGTCACCGCCCTTTGCATCCCCATTCATCACATCCACTCTGCCGGTGTTTCCCCCAAAGTAGAGGGCATACTTATCCTTTTTCGAAAGAAAGGATGTATCATAGATTTCCTCGGGACCCTGTCCGTTTTTGTACACCAAAAGCCCCTCATCTACTTGCGGATAGACAAAGTCTTCGCCCTTGCAAAACCACATGGGAGCCTTTGAATAAAGGGTGCCGAAAAAGGGCTCCTCTGCCGTAATATAGGTGTAGTCATCTTTAAAAGCCTCACCCTTATTTACGCTGTCTAAATAAAGCTTTGCCCCCTTCTTTGCCCCATAGGTATTCCAGTGGTGATCCGTGGCAAAGTAGTCCCCGGCATCAAAGGTGTCGGGCTCGTAGATCAGATTTACGCCAGGAAGATTGGATCTTATTTTTTCCGCCACCCCGACATGGTCATAAAGATAGGCACCCTCAGGCAGGCTCTCCTTTGCAGCCACCGAATTTGTGGGGGCAAGAAAAACCGAAAAGCTGGTATCCGGCATATCCCGGCTTAGGGTGTCGATTATGGAAATATTGGTATTTAAGCGTTTTTCCGATATGTCCTTTTGCGTGATCTTTTCCAGATATCTGCCCTCAGGGGAGATATACACCTCTCCTATCATCCGCTCCCCCAAGGCATATCTGATACCGGAGGACAGCTTTACAAGTTCATCCCTGAAAAGGATCTGATCCGACATGGCTCTTTCAAAGCCCTCCTGCACCCTGCCTGTTTTGATCCCATCATAGCTTACCCGGGGAAACAGCGAAAGAGTCCGGTTTTCCATTTCCGAAAAATCCTTTTGCCCATGAAGAATACATAAGCTCCCTCCCAAAAGGAGGAAGCCTGCAAATAGGATCACATGTAACAGATGAAATTTATTTTTCATTTTCTGCCCCTGTGGCCTCCGCATTATCCATGTACTCCGTAAAAGCTGTTTCCGAAAGACCTCTCTTTTCACTTACTATGTAGCAGATCACCCTGCCTCTTCTCACCAAAGTGTAATTGCTCACCAGCTCCACCTCGTCAGGTGAATACTCTGCCATGGTTCCCCGGCGGTTTTCCACATGGTCTACTATCGCCTCCATGACCTTGGCATTGTCCGATTCCTTTTTGGTAGTGACCACTGCGATCTCCGGCGCAGTACCGTCCGAAGCATAGGCATAGTAGAAGCTGTCCACCAGATCGTAGTCCGCATCACAAAGGGTGGTAAAGTTAACCTCAGCATTGTCATCCGCTGATGTGGTCACCGTCATATCCGGCAGGGAAGTATCAGCCCCGCTTACAGCCTCACCCACAGCCACGGCATCCGCCGTCACACTCTTATCTCCACAGCCTGTCACAGACACTGCCATGGTAAGCACCAGTAATAACGAAAATATCCTCTTCATCTTATTCACCATCCTCATCTGCATAATA
>CAMOZG010000054.1 GCA_946630825.1 uncultured Lachnospiraceae bacterium | reverse complement strand
TGATGATACTGCGGAAATCGTAGAAAATGCTTTAAAATAGGCGTTGCATACACTTGCATACACTTTCAAGGAAACAAAAAAGGACGGGAAACCTTGATACATAAGGCTTCCCGACATCTTAAGACAAAGCTGGATGACTTTTTCCTACAACGTGAACTTATTAAAAAAAGCTGGATGACTTTTTCCTACAACGTGAACTCATTAAAAAAAGCTGATGACCGGAATCGAACCGGTGACCTCCTCACTACCAATGAGGTGCGCTACCGACTGTGCCACATCAGCTTGGACTCTTTTAGAGCCGATAGATACTATACTATAAGCTTCTTCCCATGTCAAGAAGTTTTTCCCTTTCGCAGTCAAAAACGGAAGAAAGCCGCAGGTATCGCATACAGATTATTTGATTTTTGTATTCTTTCTGGCAATGGCGTCGGCAACACAGAGCTTCGCCACCTTAAGGTGAGCTGCGTACTGCGCCTTTTCAGGATCCTTGGAACCGGCATACTTGCCTATCATCTGATCTATTACGCTCCTGGTCTTGCGCAGGGTGGCAAGCTCAATATTATCAATCTTTATAGTCTCCAAAGCCCCGGTATTTTCAATATAGTTGCTGGAGTCTATATGCACATCAGCGTCGCCGCCCTTGGAAAAAGCATCTGCCAGCCCACCGATCAAACTTGATTTTGTATTATAATCCATATTCACCCCCATAAATATCTAAAACACAAAAACTGTAAATCTAATTTTAACTTGAAAGCCAAAGCCTGTCAAATCCAATTTCCAGAGCCGGCTTCCTATTTCAGCGCTTCTGTCAAAACAGACAGATTTTCCTCCATAACCGACAGATAGGTGGTTTTATTTTCAAGATCCTCAGATGTGACCGACTGCAAGGAGTTAAGGGTAAGGATCTTTTGATCCTTGCTCTGAGTGTTTTGTATAATAGTTTCTGCAATACTCCCGTCAGAGCCGTCAATTGTCATTACCACAGGAAGCTTAAGCTCGTCCACCTTTTGAGCTAAAAAGGTAATGGTCTCAAAGCTCGCCTCTGTCTCCGCCGAACATCCGGCAAAGGCGGCATAATACTCAAGCCCATAATCATCCACCAGATATCTGAAAGGAAAACGGTCTCCAAATAAAAGTGTATTATACCGGGCGTTTTTCACCGTCTGATCATATTTTTCATCCAGCTCCCCAAGTTTTTCAATGTATGAGTCCGTATTATTCTTGTAAACATCCCCATGGTCGGGATCTGCTTCACGGATGGCATCAGAAATGCTCTGAACTAAAGTTGAAGCGTTTCTAAGTGACAGCCACACATGCTCATCAAACTCTGCCTCCCCCTCTTCATGGTCATGTTCAGGCTCTTCCTCCTGCATGCCTTCCACCAATTCCTCTTCCTTTGCCTGATCCCCCAGCTCATCCATCAGATTGATGACTGTCATATCCTTATTGACAGCCTCTTTTAGGACATCCTCTACCCATTCATCCGATTCTCCCCCAACATAAATAAAAACATCACAGGTGGAGATCTTTAAAATATCTGCCGCTGAAGGCTGATAGCTGTGAAGATCAACTCCATTTCCCATAAGCATGGTAACCTGGGCATTTGCGGGGTTATCCCCAAGTATATTCATGACCCAGTCGTATTCGGGAAAAATAGTTGCAACAATCTGCAGTCCATCATTTTCCCCGGAATTCTCCGCGGTTTTATTTCCGCATCCTGCCAGGCTTGCCAAAAGTAAAACACCTATGACAAAAACCGAAATATACCTTTTCAAAACTTATCCTCCTCGTCATCCCTCTGTTCCTACATCATGCCATCCCAATCTACCCGTCTGAATGCGCCGTAAAGCCTGTCATATTCCTCCCGACAGCTCTCGGGAATATTGTAAGCCGACAACTGCCCGAATATATCCTCTATACTGTCATAATCATACTGACCTGCCAACTCCCTTATGGTGGAAAAGGCATTTTTAACCTCATCCTCACTTATGTCACCGGCAGTCTTTTTTTCATCACCCTTTGTCTCCCCCGCATACTTTTCCTCCATGGATGAGTACCAGTCCAAAAACTCACTGTGATGCTGACGGATATAATCCAGATCCCCGGCATCCCCGGCTTTTTCAAGCCTCTCTGCCAAAGCCGCCAGTTCATCCTCTCCAATAAGACGGGATGAGCTTTTTAGGGCGTGAACATGGATGGTGTAGTTCTCCCAGTCTTCGGTCTCATACTCCGAAGTCAAAAGCTTTTTGTAATCCGGGATGTCCTCCAGATACATCTTAAGAGTCTCGTTAAAAAGCTCATCTGAAGATGACTTCGACTTGCGATCATCCTCCGATACCTCCACCACCTTTTCCTTCGGCAGGTATGTGCGGAGCATATTCTCCAGCACCTCAGGGTCTATGGGCTTCGCCAGATAGTCACTAAAGCCCTCCTCCATGTACAATTTTTTCGCATCATCAGCGGAGTTGGCTGTAAGTATCACCACAGGCACACCATGATTTTTATGCTCCATGCCCTCCATTTCATGAAGAGTCTCCACCCCGCTTTTTTTCGGCATTCGATCATCCAAAAAGATCATATCATAGCGTCTCTCGGTAATGAGCTTAAGCGCCTCGTCTCCACTGTCCGCAGTGTGTATCTGCACCAGCGTCTGCTTTAACAGGCTCTTTAACACCAAAAGATTCATGGGGGTATCATCCACCACCAGTATCAGCGCCTCAGGAGCGGTAAAGCTCTCGTGGTATGCCGCTCTTTTTTCCCTGACTGCACGAAGAGCCGCCTCATAGTCACCCATGGGAGTGTCATCCACTATCTTTTGCTCTATGGTAAAGAAAAATGCAGAGCCCTCTCCGTAGGTGCTTTCCACCTGAAGCCTGCTTCCCATCATGGACAAAAGCGCCATGGTGATATTGAGCCCCAGACCCGTCCCTTCAATGTTGCGATTTCTTTGTTCCTCAATTCTTTCAAAGGCAACAAAAAGCTTCGGCAGATCCTCCTCCTTTATACCTATACCCGTATCCTGAACCCGGACTGTGGTGGCGATGGTATCCCCCTCTTTTTTTACCACCCTCATGTCCAGAGTCACGGATCCCTTTTCGGTATATTTGACCGCATTTGTAAGTATGTTGGTCACCACCTGCTTGATCCTGATCTCATCACCGTACAGGGTGCTGGGCAGATCCGGGTCAACGTGTAAAATAAGCTTAAGCCCCTTGTCAGAAGCCCTCTGGGATATAATAGTCACCAGATCATTGACCAAAGAGGCAGTATGATATTCCACGGGAATGATATCCAGCCTGCCTGCCTCCAGCCGGGACATATCCAGCACGTCATTTACCAGCCCCAGCAAAGTGCTGCCTGCCGACTTAATATTCTGGGCATAGTCTAAAATAGTCTGATCCTTAGACTCCCTGAGTATCATCTCATCCATGCCAAGAACAGCATTGATGGGGCTTCTGATCTCGTGAGTCATATTTGACAAAAAAGCCCCCTTTGCCCGGTTGGCAGACTCAGCCGCCCTGGTCATTTCCATCAGATCCTCTGTCACGGCACTCATGAAAAACATTACCCTGTTTTCCAGAGGCACCTGGATCTCATCAGCATTTGCACCTCCAAAGCCAACGGCGTCAACAGCGTCCGGCGCTTTTTCATGGTAAGCCTCCTTCGGCTCATCCTCCCGAAAGCTTACAGCCACCAGAGCACTGTTTAACTCACCGCCTATTTCACCCTTTTTATATATTTCAGAATTCCCATGCAGATAGGCAAGCTCCGGGCAGACCTCCCGGTAGTAGTCCACCTCAATGTGCTCCTGATCCTTTAAAAACAAAAGTCGGTTACCGCAGATAACAAGAAACATTGCCTCCGGGCAAAAGTCTGCATGCTTTCTGCTGTCCTCATAA
Organism: uncultured Lachnospiraceae bacterium; assembly: GCA_946630825.1. Lineage (GTDB taxonomy): Bacteria > Bacillota > Clostridia > Lachnospirales > Lachnospiraceae > JAILEN01. Next base: position 8,876 of record CAMOZG010000054.1, on the reverse strand, counting down.
ACCTCAGAAAAGATCCGAAACTGCGCCCCATATGAAAACCGCATGACCTCCCCCTCACTTATTGCCACCGAGAAAAGCACTCCCCCGTCAGCAGTGGCAGCCGTGGGGATACGGGCTATATTGACCCCGTTTCTCTCCACGATCAATGGAAATTCACAGGCATTGATGGCGGCTATCTGATTTTTTTCAAGCCCCAGATACTTTTTAAATATCTCCACCGCAGGTCTGCCGTCCAGCTCCTTTACTACAAAGTCTCCCTCTGTTGCGGTGATGGTCATGGGACGCCCCACAGGAGTCCAGCCGTAATTATATGAGCTTTCCATATGAAGCTTTTCTCCATAAAAAGCCACAGCCAAAAGCGCATCAGATACCACATTTCCTCCGTCATAGACGTAGTTTGTCACCTCGGAAATATCCCGGTTTACCGTATCCACTCCAAAGACATCAAAGACAGCTCCCGGGGCTCCGAAAAAGGGGATATCCCCATAGCCCTCTGAGGCGGCTTCCATGATCCGGTCCACATTTCTGCCGTACTCTGCCGCCAAAAGCATAACACCCCGCAGATACTTTGTCTCTGCCAGACTCTTATTTAGCATGTCTCCAACCTGTGAGTCATTCATCCCTGCCATATCAATTTTGAAAACGGAGAATGCGGGATTGGAGAAAAACAAAAATGACAGTACCATGGAGGGGTCATCCTCACCAAGTCCCTCTGACCCCCCGGAAAAATCACTGTCATGATGGGTGATCCCCACTATCTGGACTTTTGGCAGCGCCCCTTTGATGTAGTCCATCCTGCCCTCTATGGTCTCGCTGTCCCAACATTCAAAAAAGACAGTCAAAAGTATCTGGGCAGCACTTTCATACTCACCAAGAGCCGCCACTTCTCTTGTCACATCTGCAATGCCGATCCTGCTGTGTGCAGTAATATGATAGGTTTTTTGCAGCATCCCTATGCCTCCATTAATATACCTTACCAGTCACTGTCCCAATCCGTTGAACCTGAATCCCAGTCACCGGAATCCCAGTCGCTGTCCCAGTCGGAGTCGCTGTCATTTTCATGTGTGCTCTCATATATCTCCTCATGGGTCTGCCAGTCGCTGTAGTAATCCGTGTCAGAAAAATCCGTTACATTGTAGGGTTGATCCACCGAGAAGCTGGACCAGTCCTCCTTGATGGAATCCACATCCGCCGCCTGGTCGGGATAGGTGTCATGATCATCTTCGTCAAAATACTCCCAGGTCTCTGTGGCAGCATCCCACATGTACCATTTGTTGTATCCGTCATGGCCGTTTATGTGATAATACTTGTTATCTCCGGTCTCATAATACCCGGTTTCGGGAGATCTGATCTCATCATAGACCGTATACCCAAAACTGAATAATAAAATAGCTGCGACTACCGCATATATGCTCCTCACCGGATTTCGCCTTCTATTAGGTTTCCTTGTGCCTACCTGTCCGCTTCTGACCTGTTCGGCTTTTTTATTGATGTAGGCATTTTTCTGGTTTATGACCTCGTCATTAAATCTGGTAAAAAGCTCGTTTACAGCGTATGCCTCGTCTATACCCCGATACCTTATGGCCCGGGAGCCGTCCGCTTTGTTTTTATACACTACAAAGTCGCCGTTTTCCGGATCCCTGTATATGCCAAAAGCCTTTGGCTCCTTATAATCCTCTCCTATGAAAAATCTGGTTTTCTCGGAGGTATAGCCATGCTGTTCAAACCAAAGCTTGAACTGCTCTATGGTTTCGGGAGTCTCCACGTTTGTCTGATGAACAAAATTGTTCTTTGCACCGCAGTGGGGACATCCTTCAAGATTGTCGTCATAGTATTCCCTGCAATAGTCGCATCTAACTCTCATTTCTCATCTCCCTTTCCGAAGATCCCCGGCATCCTTGACAGGCTCTCCAATGCCCTAATTATACACGAAAAGAGGGTGATGTTCCACCCTCCTTACATAACCGAAAAACCGCCGTCTTTTCAAAGCCCCCACTCAAACCTACGTATCCACCCTCTCCAAGGCTTTTTGAAGATCCCTGTAGCTTAAGATAAAATCCTCCAGCTCTCTTTTAATCGTCTCCATATCTCTTTTCCGCCCGCTTTGTTCCAGCAAAAACGCCTTTTCGGAAAGATTTATGGCGCCTATCATCCTAGATGTGCTCTTCAGTGAATGGGTCAGATTTGTAAACCTTTCAAAGTCAAAGGCACCTGCCGACTCCCGAAGCTCCACTATCTTTTTATCTATCGAAGACCTGTATATATCAATGGCATCCATATAATCTGCGGCGTCTCCGCAAAATTCTATACCCTTGGAGGGATCGATCTCCGTGATGCCGAAAAGTTCCTCCGGCAGATACCCCAGTTCTCTCTCATGGTCGCCATAGCTGGTATCCGCCTCCGACACCTCTGTGGCTCTCACCTTATCCCCAAGATATTTGCGCAAAAGCTCCTCCACCTCGTATATATTTATTGGCTTTGCAAGATAATCCGAAAAGCCGGCAGCAAGCATTTTTTCCCGGTCTCCGGCAACGGCACTTGCCGTCAGACAAACTATTGGGGTGCGAGCCACCTTGTCGGGAAATCTGTCACAAAGGACCTTAAGAGTCTCTATACCATCCATCTCCGGCATCCGGTAATCCAAAAATACCACATCATACTCACTGCCGGAAACAAAGGCATCTATACACGCCCTGCCGCTTTCTGCAGTATCTATCTTCATTCCGGTACGTTTCAAAAGCCCGGCTATGACCTGCAGATTCATGGGGGTATCGTCCACTATGAGTATACGTGCCTCCGGCGCCGTAAAGCCTGCGGTCTTTCTGCCGATCTTTCCACTCTTTTGAAAAGCATAGGGATTAAACTCTCCCAAGGCTGCGTCCTCAACGATCCTTTGCTCTATGATAAAGAAAAAGTCCGATCCGCTGCCGTAGGAGCTTTTTACATTAAGGGATGAGCCCATAAGCTTCAAAAGCTCATTTGTGATGGAAAGCCCAAGTCCTGTGCCCTCGATAGTCCTGGTGCGATCCATGTCCAACCTGTCAAATGCCTTAAAAAGCTTGTCTGCCTCATCATCCTTTATGCCTATCCCGGTATCCTTTACCGAGACAAAGATCACTGCACGGTCGCCCTTTTTTTCCCTAAGGCTCATCTCCAGGGTCACCCGACCCTTTTCGGTATACTTGATGGCATTTACCATGAGATTTGTGATGATCTGCTTAAGTCGAAGCTCGTCTCCAAAAAGCTTGCGGGGCAGGTTTTTATCTATCTTGGTCTCAAGCTTAAGCCCCTTATCCTCAGCCCGAAGATGCGTCAGATTCATCAGATCATTCAGCAGATTTTCCGTGAGATAATCTGCTTCGGAAAGCTCCATCCTGCCGGCTTCTATTTTTGAAAAATCCAAAATATCACTGATGATACCGAGGAGGCTCATGCCGGCTTTTTCTATATTGTCCGCATACCCCAGGACCTCTTCATTGATGCTGGCACGCTGTATCAGCTCATTCATGCCGAGGATCGCCGTGATGGGGGTGCGTATCTCATGGGACATATTTGACAAAAAATCCGATTTTGCCTGGTTCGCCCGTCTGGCATCCTCCAGCGCAGAAGCCAAAAGCTCGTTTTGCGCCCTCTCCTTTTTTATGACCTCAGTCAGATCCTCCTTCAAAAGAATGTAGAAGGACATTTCCCGATCCACGGGGTAGTAGGTAAATTTTTTCCGGTAGGTCTCATGGTCTATAAGGCAGCTGACCTCCACCGCATAGGACTCGTTTATCAGAAGCTCTTTTTTTATGGTCTCCAAGGAAAGCTTTCTTTCTATTTCCAAAAGCTCATCCCCGGAAGCATCCACCACCGGCAAGACCTGATCCTTTATATAGCTCATGTAGTTTCCTTCCCGTTTTTTGGGAAAGATGTTTCCTTTGCGGATGTTGGATGAATCACCTATGACCACTCCGTAGTGGGTGCCGACTATGTAGGTCACCATGTCATACTGGCTCGCCAGCACCCGCCTGCCAAGCACATCCGTGACCTGCTCCGTATTGTACTCGGTCTCGGCATAGAGGGCTATCAGATCCCCGGACACCGGATCCGAGGCAAGGGTCGCGGAAAACTTTACAAAGCACTGACGCCCGGACTGTCTTTTACAGTATCCCACGAAAACGATCTGCTCCTGCCCCTTTGCGTAGTGAGTCATCATTTTTTCAGGCATGAAAAGCTCCAGATACCGGTCCCTGTCACCCTCTATCAAAAAGCTGTCCCGTCTGGCATCTATACTGTCCAAAAAAGCCCTGCCTGCCTCATCCTCCATATAGAAGTCACGACCTCTGACTTCCTCCGTGATGCCGCTGGTCAGATCTATACGCATGACAGTCAGGGAATCATCTGCAAACGCATTGAACTGCGCCAGCATGGATCCGTAGATATTGGCACGGCGCCGGTTTTCCTCCTGAGCCAGGTGTTTTTCCGTGATATCACCGATAAAAACATAATAAACATCCCCATACCCGGGCAGATGGGCGTAGTGACCGTAATCATCCACCCACCTTATAGTCCCGTCCTTTCTGATGATCCGATACTCCACGTAGTCATTGTTTGCGTTTTTCTCATCAGCTATCTGATCGTCTATGGACTTTTGTATCTTTTCAAAGTCCTCCGGGTGAACCATGCCGCGAAAGGTATTTTGGGTAATGCTTGAAAACTCCTCGGCATTTTCACATCCGAAAATGTGATATGTTGCCTGGTTTACGTAAACGATCTCCTGGGTGTCATCCGCCCTGTATACAAAAAAGCCCCCGGGCATCTGCTCTGCCACCCACTCTATAGCCGGAACGATCTGCTCATCCGAAAGCATCCCGGAAGCATTTTTATTAAGAAGAATATCTGCCATAATTCACACCTGTCTTTAATTAGGAACTGTAGATAAAAGCCTATGCACCTCTTGTAAAATAGCTGCCTTACCCATGGACTTGGAAAGGCAGGTCACCGCTCCGTCCTCCTCCCGGGTCTCTTCCATACCGGTTAAAAATGCCACGGGAATATGAGCATTTTTACTATCCTCCCTTATAAGCCTAAGGGTCTTTGGTCCATCCGGCTCCGGCATGGAATAGTCCAAAAGCACAAGCCCGGGAGTTTTTGTTTTTAATAGCTCCACTGCCTCTGTGCCGGAAGCCACATCCAGAATGTCATACTCCTTTTTCAGCCACCGGCTTACTATCATGCGATAGTCGTCATCATCATCCACCAAAAGTATGTCAAAATCTCTTTTTTGCTCCTGTGCGTCCATTTGACTTTACCCCCATTTTTCGTGACAATATATGAATTATTTGATATATTACTAATATAGCTTTTTTGATTTGATTTTACGAAATCCCCGGAGGAATTGCAATATGGAAAAGAAAGCTTCCTGTGTGCTGATCGTGGATGATATGATGGTCAACAGAACCATCCTTTCTTCGCTTTTGTCTTCCCACGGTGTGAACTCTGATCTTGCCACCAGCGGCAAAGAGGCCATATACCTGTGTCGGAAGAATGACTATGATCTGGTGCTTTTGGATCACCGTATGCCGGAGGTAGATGGAGTTGAGACCATGCTAGAGATCAAGTCCATTTTCAAAAAGAAGGGTCTGGAGGTTCCCATAATCTGTCATACCACCGACGAGGCTTCCTGGTATGAATCCCTGTACAAAGCCGCCGGTTTCTCAGCAATACTCACAAAGCCCATTGATCCCCATCAGCTCTACGAGGCACTCATCACCTATCTGCCTGAAGGCTCTCTCCCTGCCGTGCAGGATGAGGCGGCGGAGGATAAGGCGCATGTCCGACAGGAGGAGGCGCTTTTGCCGGACTGGCTTAGGGCAATCCCCGAGATCGATACTATGTCGGGCATTGAGCACTGCGACACCGCCGAGGACTATCTGGAGACCCTTTATATATTTATATCCTCTATTAGGGAAAAAGCCTCCGAGATTGAGAAATTCTATCATGACTCCAACTGGCAGATGTTTACCCTGCGTATCCATTCCATAAAAAGCGTGGCACGGCTGGTGGGCGCGAACTCTCTGGCAGATACGGCTGCTGCCTTGGAGGAGGCGGCAAAGCACCTGGATCGGGATATCATTGACGACATGACTCCCGGCTTTTTGAGATCCTACAGAGCCTTTTATGATAAGCTGTCCGCCATGCCTGACATCCATGAGGAGCATCATGACGCTTCTGTCCACACTCATCTTCCCGGCATCTCCCAGGCGACCCTTGATGATGCCTTTATGACCATGGCAGAGTTTGTCACCCTGTATGATTCGGAAAATATCCGGGTCATCCTGGACTCTCTCATGGGCTATGATCTGCCGCCTGATGTGAAAGAAAAGCTGCTTTCCATAGACCGGGCTTTGCACAATTTTGACTGGGCAAGATTACGGGAGATTTTTGAGATAACAGGAGGAGAACTATGAAGCCGGGTATTTTATTTGTAGAGGGCATACATGGCTTTATAAACCAGGCAATAGTGGACAATCTGACGGCTGCGGGCTTTGATGTGATCAGAGTTGAAGAGGAGCTTATTGAGATAATGGAGCACCGGGAGGATGCCAACATCATCCTCTATTACCCCGGAGATGAGGCCGACAGGATAGATCCTATCATGAGGCATCTGACAGAGGTTTGCCGTGACGATCATAAATCCATGTGTCTTGTGGGGGAGCACTATCGTGTGGATGAGGCAAAAAAGACGCCCCACAGCGATCGCATAAATGCCTGCTTTGTCCGCCCCATAGATATAAACAGGCTTGTAAACGAGATCCGGGTCTTAGCAAAGGTCCGTCAGGAATTTGACCGTACCAAAAGTATTCTGGTGGTTGATGATGATGCGGACTATCTCAATATCATAAGCCTGTGGCTTCGTCCCACCTACAAGGTGGATACGGTCCGCACAGGAGTGGAGGCGCTTTTTTATCTCAATGTAAAAAAGCCCGATCTGGTGCTTCTGGACTACGATATGCCCGAGCTAAACGGCTACCAGGTCATGGATGCCATCAGAAACCGCCCCCAGACTCTGAATCTGCCCATCATCTTTCTCACAGGAAAAAATGACCGGGATACGGTAATGCGGATCCTGGAGAAAAGACCTACCGGCTACCTGCTAAAAGCAATGCGCCGTGAGGAACTCTTAGATACCCTGACGAGATATTTTGATGACAGCATCATAATGCAGCGGAATCATCTTAAGCTGTGATCGTATGGCAAATAGTTTTTGTATGCAGCAGGTATCCTTAAGATAATTCAACCGGCAGCCATAGGTAGGATCTTAAAACTTCAGCTTATAAACCAGCAGATCCTTTTTCGCATCATATCCGTCTTTGTTGCCGCACCAGTAAATGTAGCCGTTGCAATACTCCGGGGTCTCGCAGGAATTCAGGTGGGCAGTCTTGGATATGCGGGTAGCTTTCTTTGTGATATTACCCTTTGAATCCACCTTCATGGCATAAACTCCGCTGTAGTTGTAGTTTTTCCCATACCTTTCAAAGAGGACTATCGTATTGCCCTTGCCGTCCGTCACAGCCTGGGGTTCGCTTATATTCCCGGAAGAATACTTGGTCAGCCATTTCACTCCGTAGTTGACCTTTTTCTCATTTCCGTTTGGTCCGGCAGTACCCTCACGTTTCCCGGATGTAACATAGGCTTCGGATGAGGTGAGATCCTTTGTGGGATCAAAGATCTGAATAAAGATCTGCTCACGCTGGTTAGCGGCTTTTTTATTCATGGACTTTGCCGAACTTGACACAAATGAGATCATACCGTCATTTAGGCTGCAGAGATTTCCGATATGCGCAAAGTTATCGTTAAGCACGTACATATTGTATTCATCCAAAGTTCCCTTTTTCACCCAGAAATCAAAGACCGGCGTCTCGTAGGTGTAGCTGTTTGAAGCGGGATCCACAGAGCTGAAGGTGAAAGCCCTGTCATAGCAGTCCCCCTCGCTCATAAAGGCAAAGCCGCCTCCATGGGAAACCACCCGCTGTCCGAAGGAGTGGGATTCATAAGCCGTAAAGCCCTCCGGTCTGGCTGACTTCATGGTGTTTTTGTCTATTATCCACACCGAATTACTCTGATGTCCGGAATACATATGTCTGCCGTAGTTTACCGCCACATAATCTCCGTTTACAGCTATATCGCAGGTGCCGCCGGAAAAGGGCTCCTTGGTATAAAAACTGCTGTCGTAGTAATCCGCCAGGGATGAGCTTCCGTTATCCCCAACAGTCTTAATAAGCTTTCCTGAGGAGTTATACTTAGTGATAAAAACCGTTTCCCTTGTGGTGTCATCACCGGAATTATCCTTGCCGGTAACAGCATAAAAATTGCCATCACTGTCGGAAGCAACCGAACCGAATTTGTCTCCCACCATTTTCAGGTTTATCTTTTTACTTACCTTGCCGGATTTTGTGAGCACCACCTTGATCTTGCTGCCCTTTTTAAATGCAAAGCAAAAATCTCCCTTTGATCCTGTAAACTGCGCCACAGTAGGCACTCCATCCCAGTTGTCATACTGCCCTTCGGCATACACCTCTTTGGTGATGCCGGTCTTTATGGTTTTTGCCCCTGCTGCCTCAGCCGTCACAGGACAGATTGACGCAAACGTCAATGCAGCCGCAAGTCCCAAAGTGATAATTACATTCTTTTTCATAGTAAGCCTCCCAAAAATTTCTGAACTGTATCCTCTCATTTTCCCATTGTGCTCCTTTTTTTCATATGCCAATTATAATTATAAACTCTGTTATACGCAACAGACATGGGATCTCCTGTCAATTTGTAGCGGATATCCTGTGACTTTTTACCGTTTAAGTCTGTGCTTTAGATAGTGAAATACAGCGGATATTTGC
>CAMOZG010000053.1 GCA_946630825.1 uncultured Lachnospiraceae bacterium | reverse complement strand
AGAGTGGATGACCTGCAGCGAAACGGATACGGCATAATACAGGACAGTAAGAGGTTTTGCTTCGGAATGGATGCCGTTCTTTTAAGCGGGTTTGCCAGGGTAAAGCCGGGGGATCGGGTCCTGGATCTGGGAACAGGGACAGGCATAATCCCGATTTTACTGGAGGCAAAAACCAAAGGCTCCCACTTTACGGGCTTGGAGCTTTTAGAGGAAAGCGCCGATATGGCAAGACGGAGTGTGAAATATAACGGACTTTCTGATATAATAGACATTGTGACGGGTGATATGTGCAGGGCTTCAGAGATATTCGGTCGCGGCAGCTTTGAGGTAGTCACCTGTAATCCCCCCTATATGATCGAGGGGCACGGGATAAAAAATGACCGGGATCCAATGGTGGTAGCGCGGCATGAAGTTGCCATGACATTGGATGATATGATAAGAGAGACGGCGGCGGTTTTAGTACCCGGAGGCAGAAGCTTTTTTGTGCACAGGCCCTTTCGCCTGGCAGAGATCATAGTGTCCATGAGGCAGCACGGATTGGAGCCTAAGCGGATGCAGTTGGTTTATCCCTATGTAGACAAGGAGCCAAATATGGTGCTGATAGAGGGAGTCAGGGGAGGAAAGCCCCGGATGACAGTGGAAAAACCCCTTATCATCTACGAAAGCCAGGGGGTGTACACCAAAGAAATATATGATATTTACGGATATTAAGGCATTTTAGCGTGGAGGATGTGACTTATGAATCCAATGTCACTTTTAAAGATAAAAGAGAGATTTACCCAGTTTAACGCAGATCATCCCAAGGTGGTACCCTTTTTTAAGACGGTGGGGGCACATGCCATGGTACCCGGATCGGTATTTGAGATCAAGGTTACCGACCCCGAGGGCAAGGAATATGTATCAAATATCAGGCTTAATGAAAACGATATTGAGACCATCAAAACCATAATGGAGCTTAGTTACAAGTAGGATGAGCGGTACACTGTATCTGGTGGCGACACCCATAGGTAATTTAGAGGATATGACATTTCGGGCAGTAAGGATCCTTAAGGAAGCGGATCTGATCGCCTGCGAGGACACCAGGACCTCCAGACCTTTACTGAATCATTTTGATATTCATACTCCGGTTACCAGCTACCACGAGTTCAATAAAATAGAAAAGGCTAAAGAGCTTTTGGATAAGCTTTTGGAGGGCATGGATATTGCTCTTATTACAGATGCGGGCACCCCGGGCATATCCGATCCCGGTGAGGAGCTTTGTGCACTTTGTGTGGAAGCAGATGTGCCGGTCGTGCCGGTTCCCGGTGCGGCAGCAGCCATAGCCGCAGTGACAAGCTCCGGTCTGTCCTGCAGGAGATTTGCCTTTGAGGCTTTTTTGCCCAAGGATAAAAAAATGCGGCAGAGTATCTTAAAGGAGCTTGAAAGTGAAAGCCGCACCATCATCATATATGAAGCTCCCCATCATCTCAGGGCTACCTTGGATCAGTTGTTTGAAGCTCTTGGAGAGCGCAGGATCTCTTTAGCAAGGGAGCTTACCAAGGTTCATGAAGAGCATATGCTGATGAAACTGTCGGAAGCCATAGCCTACTACAGGGAGCATGAGCCCAGGGGAGAGTATGTGCTGGTGATAGAGGGTGTCAGCTTAAAGGAGCAAAATGCTAAAGCCCAGGCAGCCTGGGAGGATATTTCCATTACAGAGCATATGGATATCTATCTGTCACAGGGAATGGAAAAAAAGGATGCCATGAAGGCAGTAGCCCGGGACAGAGGGGTATCAAAAAGGGACATATATCAGGCTTTGCTGTAAGGAGCTTTTTAAAGTTCCAAAAAGGAGGGTGACATGTTAGAGGGAACAAGGGAGAAGATCGAAAAGCTGCAGGAAATGGTGGATAAAGCCAATAGGGTCGTATTCTTTGGAGGAGCCGGAGTATCCACCGAAAGCGGGATCCCGGATTTCAGGAGTGTGGACGGTTTATATCACCAGAAGTACGATTATCCGCCGGAGACCATTCTTTCACACACTTTTTTTGTAAACAAGACTGACGAGTTTTATAAATTCTATTACGACAAGATCATGCTAAAGGGCGCCAACCCCAACAAGGCGCATCTGAAGCTGGCTGAAATGGAAGCCAGCGGGAAGCTTACAGCGGTGATCACCCAGAATATAGACGGACTGCACCAGAAGGCAGGAAGCAAAAAGGTGCTTGAACTCCATGGCAGTGTGCTAAGAAATTACTGTGAGAGATGCGGCAGATTTTTTGACGGTGATTTTATTATGGAGGAAAAAGCCAAATGGGAGGCAGGAGGCAGCAAAATAGAGGAAGCCACTCCCAAATGCCCGGATTGTGGTGGCAGAATAAAGCCGGATGTGGTACTTTATGAGGAGGGTCTTGACAACGCTGTCATAAATGAAGCGGTGGAGCAGATTTCCACAGCGGATCTTTTGATCATAGGTGGTACGTCACTTGTGGTGTACCCGGCAGCAGGACTTGTGGATTACTTCAGAGGGGATAACCTGGTGCTCATCAACAAATCCTCCACCACAAGAGACGGCAGGGCAGACCTCATCATAGCTGATGCCATAGGAGAGGTTTTGGACGAGATCCGGGTTTGAAGACACAGGATAGGAGATTTATGCCATGTCATATATGGCTTTATACAGGAAGTTCAGGCCCAGGGAGTTTTCCCAGGTCCGGGGACAGGATCATATAGTATCTACTCTTAAAAATCAGATAAGCACAGGGCGCATAGGACACGCCTATCTCTTTGTGGGAACCAGGGGTACAGGCAAGACCACCATGGCAAAGCTTTTTTCAAAGGCCCTAAACTGCGAAAACCCCATGGAGGACGGAAGCCCTTGCGGAGAGTGTGCAAGCTGCCGTGGGGCAGACAGCGGCAGCTCCATGAATGTGATAGAGATGGATGCAGCCTCCAATAACAGCGTGGATGATGTGCGGCGGATCATAGAGGAGGTGAGCTATCCCCCCACCGAGGGCAGGTACAAGGTATATATAATTGATGAGGTCCATATGCTTTCCGGCGCGGCTTTCAATGCTCTTTTAAAGACCTTGGAGGAACCGCCGGGATATGTGATATTTATACTTGCCACCACGGAACCCCATAAACTGCCTGTGACCATACTCTCCAGATGTCAGAGATATGATTTCCACCGGATCCCCAACGACGTTATAGAAGCCCGACTAAGGGAGCTTACAGAGGCTGAGGGAGTGGAGATCGAGGATAAGGCTTTAGCCTATATAGCCCGCGCAGGAGACGGATCCATGAGGGATGCCATATCTCTTTTGGATCAGTGCATAGCCTTTTATCTTGGGGAAAAGCTCACCTTTGACAAGGCGCTTTACGCTCTGGGAGCCGTGGATACGGATATTTTTTCACGACTTACCAGATGCATCATAGCCCATGATGTGGCAGGAGCCATAGCCATAATTGATGAGGTGGTCTATCAGGGCAGGGAGCTGTCCAGATTTGTTACGGATCTCGTGTGGTATCTTCGAAATCTTATGCTCATCAAATCAGGTGAGGGCATGGAAGAAGCACTGGATATGACTGCGGACAATATAGCCAGACTCCGGGAAGAGGCAAAGATGCTGGAGCTTCCGGTCATATTTACATATATCAGACAGCTTTCCGATCTGTCCGCAAAGCTTCGGTTTTCATCCCAGAAGCGGGTGATCACGGAGATAGGGATAATAAGCCTTTGCCGGCCGGGGATCAAAGATGACCCGGGAGCTATCTTAGATCGTCTGATAACCATTGAGGATAAGTTAAATGGAGGCTTTTATGAGAGTCCCATGGTAGCTTCCGATACAGAAAAACAGCAGATAGCCCGGGAGCCTCTGCCGGATGCCATGCCAAAGGAGGTAGAGGATCTTGCCAAGAGATGGCAGGTGGTAATAGCCGGTATAGACAGCGGTATGATGAGGACAATGCTTTCAAAAGCCCTTGTCTCCGTAAGCCCTGATGGTCATTTGATGCTGATATACGACATGTCACAGCCCCAGCAGAGAACAGCCCTGGAATACATGGTGTATGTCAGGGATGAAAAGCCTGTCAACAAGCTGGCTTTGGAGGAGTATCTGTCCGCCGAGGCAGGAGCCTCGATCACCGTGGAAATAAAGGGCAACGACTCTTCAGTTCCAAAGGAAAAGCTGTATACCAGCATAGTAGATACCATTGCCCGGGCTACGGGCACGAAAGTTGAAGTAGAAGATTTTTGATTGGAGGAAAAAATGGCAAAAAGAGGAGGATTTCCGGGCGGCATGGGTATGCCCGGCAACATGGGTAATCTGATGAAGCAGGCACAAAAGATGCAGCGTCAGATGGAGGAGTCCCAAAAGGAGCTTGAAACCAAGGAAGTTACGGGTCAGGCAGGAGGCGGCGTAGTTAAAATAACTGTTTCCGGCAAGAGAGAGATCACCAAGGTGGAGATAGACCCGGAAGCAGTAGACCCCGAGGATACAGAGATGCTTGAGGATCTGATCATGGCGGCTGCTAACGAGGCTCTTCGCCAGATAGAGGATTTGTCGGCTCAGACCATGGGTAAATTTACCGGCGGGTTGGGAGGCCTGATGTAAGTGGAGTATTTCAGCCGTGAAATAGGCAGACTCATAGGGGAATTGTCTGCATTGCCGGGAATAGGCAACAAATCAGCCCAGAGGCTGGCTTTTCACATTTTAAATCTCCCAAAGGAGGATGTGAAGCGTCTTTCTGATGCGCTGGTGGAGGCAAGGGAGAATGTGTGCTATTGCAGGGAATGTCAGACCCTTACCGACAGTGAGTTATGTCCCATATGCTCTGATGAAAAAAGGGACCATAGGACCATAATGGTGGTGGAGGACAGCCGGGATATGGCTGCCTACGAAAAAACCGGGGAATACCGGGGAGTATACCATGTGCTTCACGGAGCCATTTCTCCCATGCAGGGTATAGGACCGGATGACATACGCCTTACGGAGCTTATACAGAGGCTGCAACATGATGTGGATGAGGTGATAATTGCCACCAACTCCTCCCTTGAGGGAGAGACCACAGCCATGTATATCAGTAAACTTATAAAGCCTACGGGTATCAAAACCACCCGGATAGCCAGCGGGGTTCCCGTGGGAGGCGATCTGGAATATATAGATGAGGTAACACTTACCCGTGCACTTCTTGGCAGGATCGAGCTTTAAGCCGTATCCTGTCATTTTTTAAATCCGTCCCGGTTTACAAACAGTTACAGTTAAGGTCTTTTATTTTTTTCCGATATTATGATTAGGATCAAATTTTTCCAGTGAACTATAAGTTTTAATATGAGGAAGCAGTATGCAGATAGATGATATCAGAAGTATTCAGGCAGGCACCATGATAAGGGAAGATGGTCCGGGATTTATCGTAAACAAAAAGTCCGGCGATCCCCGGGAGGGCGCTGTCAGTAATGATCTCAGAAGTATATCCATAAAAAATCCCACATATCAGAAAAACGATCTGGACAGTTCTTCACATCTGTTTGATCAGGCAATGAGGGACGAGAATTCAAATTCCTCTGCCGCAGAGCTTAAAAACCGCATGGTTTTGGCGTCTTCCGATATGACAGATGAGGAATATGCCGCCATGAAAAAGGATGATCACTCCCCCATGGACATGGAGGAGGATGAGTACAGGACCATTGCGGATGACATAAGGGAGCAGATGGAGCGGGGAGGCGCTGACATGGCAATGACAAAGGCTGCCCAGCTTGACAAGCTTAGGGAGTCGGACATGGTCTACCTGCTTAAAAACCAGCTTTCACCCACCATAGATAATGTTTTTACCGCTGAGTTTTCCATGGCAAAGGGGGAGGCAGTCAGCACAAACATTAAAAGAGATGACATCCGGGTGGATGTAAATCCAGTGGAAAAAACTTCTATTGATCTGGATGCCCCGGAAATGGCAGGGATGCGCTCCCAGGTGGAGGGAGTCATAGCAGAGGCAGGACTTACGTTTTCTGAGGAGCTTATGGATGAGGCTTCCACCCTGATAGAAAACGAGATCCCCCTTACGGCGGAAAATATCACCTATTTTGACCGGTTAAAAAACGAACCTCTCCGGCTTGAAGAGGATCAGCTTTTTTGCGCTATTGATGATGCCATAGCAGAGGGGCAAAAGCCCGGTGATGCCTATCTTTTGCCTGATTATTCCTTACATGATAAAGCCAGGGCGCTTTATGAAAAGGTGCAGAGTATGACCGCGGATCCTTCGGATGTGACCGCCACCAGAAGGCTTAACGAAGTAAGACTTATGATGACCTTTGAGGCAGGCTATACACTGCTTAAAAACAATATAGATGTGGACACCTCGGATCTTGGCAAGCTGGTAGAGGATCTTAAAACCATAGAAAAGCAGCTTTCGGACCAAAGTAAAATAGAGAGCACCCTGTCTGTGGTGACTGAGACAGCCGGGATGCCGGTATCAGCTTTGGGTGAATTTTTTGAAAGGGTAGATGATGTCACCCTGTCCATGATATATGAGACGGGAGCACAGGCAAAAAGCCGGTTGGAGGCAGCCGGTGAGGAAGCTTCCCCTAAAGAGACGGCACCTGAAGTTTCGGATTATGAAAGGAAATATATACAGGCTGCAGGCAGGTATGAGACCATGGCAACCGAGGTGAGAAAAGACCTGGGAGACTCCATTAAAAAGGCTTTCCGGAATGTGGACGATATCCTTACTGACCTGGGTTTGGAAACAGATGACAGCAACCGCCGGGCTGTGCGGATACTTGGATATAATAACCAGCAGATAGATGCGGAGTCAGTGACCCGGATGAAATATGCAGACCAGAGAGTGACACAGACCCTCTCATCCCTGACTCCCGGAGTGGTGACAGAGCTTATAAAACGGGGAGAAAACCCGCTGGACATGGGGCTTAAGGAGCTTAACAGTACCATAGATGACATCAGGCAGCAGGTACCCGGAATATCCGACACGGAAAAATTCTCCGAGTTTTTGTGGAAGATGGATCACACCGACGGGATGACACCGGAGCAAAGAGAGAGCTTTATCGGGGTTTACCGTCTGATACATCAGGTGGAACGGACTGATGGGGCAGTTATAGGTCAGTTAATGGCAGCCGGTATGGAGCCCACCCTAAGAAATATGATGACGGCAGTCAGGACCAGAAAAAATGAGGGCAGGGAGTATACGGTGGATGACGACTTCGGCGGCATAGAGGCTGTGGATGTGGGGAAGCTTTCCATAACAGAGCAGATCGAGGCAGGTTTCATGTACAGCCGTCTTAAGGATGCCGGAAATGAAATGACTCCGAATCTTATGATGCAGTTTGACAGCGAGGATACATATATGAATATGGATCCTGACAAATTTGCGCAGGTTTTGGAAAATATGGACAAGAGCGCTGATGAGAAGCTGGATGCGGACTATGCCAAAGAACAGGTCAAAATCCTGCAGGAAGCTGTGGCTTCAGAGGAAAGGATATACAGGATGCTTTCCGAAATGGACGAGCCTCTGACTCCTGCCAATTTAGAGGCATGGAGCATGTACATGGCTGATAAAAACAGCGTCTTTAAGAATATGAATAAAGCCATGAAAGAAAGAGAGGGCAAGGCTTTTTCCCGGATCACATCAGATCTGGATATAGATGACCCGGAGGGCGCTCTTTCAGATGTGATGGCTGATATTATAGAGGCCTTTGGAGAAGCGGCAAAGACCCCGGAGGAAATGGCAGAGGCTCAGGAAAAGCTGGCTGAAACTGTGGAAAACGTCATGCGGGATATGCTGATAGAAAAAGAGACCGGCCATATAGATCTAAGGGGTATGAGGATAACTACCAAGCAGCTTACCATGCTGGGTCATGCCGCCAAAAAGACAGAGCAGTATGCTGTGCCGATCATGGTGGCTGACGAGCTTGGAAACATGAATCTGAAAATAGTCAGAGGTGAGGATGAAGAAAAGGGCTGTGTGGATATTGGGCTGGATATGGACAGTATCGGATCTGTAAGCGGTCGCTTTAAGCTGGATGGTGATGCACTGGATGGAAATATACGGGTATCCTCCCAGTCAGTCAGGGATCTTTTGTCAGATAATCTAAGGACCTTGGGAGACAGGCTTTCGGAGGCCTGCGGTCTGCCGGTAGGGCTTAGTGTGGGAGTGGATGAATCCGTGGATGCTGATGCCCAGTTTTCGGATAGACCTGACTTTGAAACTACCTCGGAGCGCAGAAGTATACAGACCAAAAAGCTTTATGCCCTGGCACGTGCCTTTATCCAGGGCTTTGGAGAGATCGTATCATAGTTACAAAAAACACTAAATTTTTTTCAGGTATCTCCGATATAAGTATTGTAGATAAGTAGACAAGGATCGTCTCTTTTGAATGCATGGATGCTGTTGAAACAAGATAGGGAACGAAAGCTTTGGCTTTTGATCAGTAAATAGCGGTATTCTCACGTATTCGAAAGGAGACGATCCATGAAGATTAATAACAATATTTCTGCCGTGATCACAAACACCCAGCTTCTTCGCACAGAGGACAATCTGGCTGCATCAATGGAACGGCTTTCTTCAGGATTTAAGATCAATCATTCCAAGGATGACCCCTCAGGGATGGCAATTTCAAATAAAATGAAGGCTCAGATAGACGGTCTGTCACAGGCATCCCAGAATGCTTCCGACGGAAGCTCGGTGCTTGAAACAGCAGACGGTGCCTTAAATGAGGTTCACAGTATGCTCCAGCGTATGCGCGAGCTGGCGGTTCAGGCTGCAAATGACACCAATTCCCAGACTGACAAGGAGTCCATCCAGGCAGAGATAGACAATCTTAAAAGCGAGATAGATCGTATTTCCTCCACCACAGAGTTTAATACCAAGATGCTTTTGGACGGATCCGTGGGAGCACGCTGCTACGCGGAAAACGTAAGCCGCATCCAGACAAGTGAGGCGGTAAAGGCAGGCTTTTATAAATTTGAAGTAAGTAGTGTGGCTACCCAGACCACACAAGGTATCAGCATTCCTGCCACCATTGCAAAGGACGGGATCGTGGATATAAACGGATCCAAGGCATATCTGAAAAAGGGAATGACATCACAGGAGGCGTATGCAGCCATCAGGGATGCCGCAGAACTGGGAGATGCCACAATTTCCGAGGATGGATCCACCATCACTTCCAATGCCTATGGAGTATATTCGTCTATATCGATCACTCTGAGTAATGATGAGATGGGCATAGGTGTGGGTACCAAGACTCCCGGTGAGGATGCCAAGATAGAAAACTGGATCAATAGTGACAGCCTTTTCAGTTCCACCTCCACCTATGAAATGGACGGCAACAAGGTGACATTTTCTGATGTGGGTGGTTTTAAGATGAGCATGCTCTTAAAGCCCGGTCAGGGTGGAAATTATGAGGTAGAAGTTACCGATATCGGACCCATGGATCTGCAGATCGGATCTAATGAGGGTCAGCAGATGAGAGTTATCATTCCTCCCACTGATACGGAAAATCTTTACATAGATGATATGGATGTAACCAAGGTAGGTGGTGCATCAAGGGCTATCGGTCAGGCAGACAATGCCATAGCTTACATAAGCCAGACCAGATCCTCCCTTGGTGCCTATACAAACCGTCTGGATTATGCCGTAAAGTCTTTGGATCAGACCAATGAAAACATGAATTCCGCAATTTCCCGCCTTAAGGATGTGGATATGGCACTGGAAATGACGGATTATACCAAATACAATGTATTAACTCAGGCGGCAACATCCGCTTTGTCACAGGCAAACGAGCTGCCCCAGATGGCGTTGCAGCTTTTAGGATAAGTAGGGTGATCGTATGACAAAAGAAGAGATCTCCATCTTTACCAACAGGATTTCCTCCTGCAACGGGACAGGCATAATCGCAGTATTGTTCGATATATATTCCTGTTATACGGATGATGCAAAATGCGCTCTTAAAAAAATGGGAGAAAAGGACGCCTTAAAGGACTACACTTACTCCTTAAGGCAGGCATCCCTGGTCCTCAGGCATTTAAAGGGGGCTTTGGATTTCAAATACGATATTTCAAAGGATCTTTACAGCCTTTATGACTACTGTGAAAGAGCCTTGGCTAAAGCAGCCTATTCACTGGATGAGACAGAGATCGACAATACTATTAAGGTCATGGATCAGATAGGCGCTTCCTTCAGGGAGATAGCCAAAAATGATACGTCACCGTCTGTTATGGGTCACACCCAAAAGGTCAGGGCTGGCTTTACCTATGGCAAATATGACGTAAATGAGACAGTTTATACGGAGGTGAACCGGGGTTACTTTGTGTAAACTGCTGTTACAAAATTTATAATTTTGTCTATGGTGCACAAAAAAATCGTTTGCAAAAGACGACAATAGACAAATTGACAGGCACAAAACTATAATGTGCATTACCGACCGCTAAGGGGATCGAGATGATCTCGCGGCAGGAAGTGAGGTGGTGTGTACGAATATAGTTATTGTGCTTTTTTTATCTTTATTTGCATATATGTGTGACCTGCGGGATGGCAAGGTTCCCAATGGACTCATCCTTTGGGGATACGCAGGAGGTTTCATATATGCTATCTGTGAAAAGGGTGCCTCCGGTATTTTAGAGGCTATCATATCATTGGTGTGGCCCATCCTTCTTCTATATGTCCTCTTTAGGATCAGGGCCCTTGGTGCAGGAGACATCAAGTTGATCTCAGTGATTTCACTATTTCTGAATGGTCACCAGGTGATAAATATCATATATCTGTCATTTCTAATAGGCGCCGGTTTTGGAGCCATTAGGCTGGTGAGACACAGACAGATCATAGCACATCTTTATATGTTCAGCGATTATATTCAAAGTGTAATAAGGGAAAAAAGACCGATCCACTATCACGGCAGTGATGATGGACTAGGCAGGATACACTTTTGCGGCTGTATATTTGCCGCTTGCGCAGTTGTTTTAACGGGGATAACAGAAAGAGGAGTTAATGGGATATTTCAATATATTGGTATGTGATGAGGACTCATCATATGTAAAGTCACTGTGCCGGTTTCTGGCGTGGACCAAGGAGGAGATAAGGATCAGCGGATATACGGATCTGGATGAGTTTTTAAATTCCGACGGGGAATATGATCTGGGGATCTTAGGCAGGACTTTCTTAAATGAGTATGAAAAAATGATGCCGGACGTAAAGCTTAAGCGGATCCTGTATCTGTGTGAGGATGAAAATGATGACAGCCAGCAGGCAGAATCCATATACAAATATCAGTCCATGGATACTTTTTTGGATAGGATCTACTCGGCTATCCGACAGGATGATGTGATGCGTATGCTATCCGGCATGAAGGTGGACAAGGGATCCTCCACAGGGATATTTTCTCCCATATGGCATGATCTGAGGCTTCCTTTTTCCGTGGCAGTAACAAAGGCAAAAAACAAAGACGGCAAGGCTTTATTTGTGGATCTGGAGACCATAAGCATATTGCCGGAGCTTTTAGGTCGCAATATGGAAAATGACCTGATGGATCTGCTCTATCTGATGGAAAGCGAGGGGGAGCCGGAATTTGTTCTTGAGGAGTATATCTACTATTTTGAGGGGATAGCACTGCTTCCTCCCATGAGAAATCCCGGAAGGATCTCAGAGGTTACAAAGGCGCAGTGGGAGAGGCTTTTTGTAACAGCAGAAAAAAGCGGATATCAACTGGTGGTGCTTATGGATCAGATGCTTCAGGGCTTTGAGGACATAGTATGCCGGATGAAGGAGCTGGTGCTTTTGGGAAGACCGGAGGACTACTACAGGAAATCTCAGGAAAAATGTATGAGATACCTGTCAATGATCGGGGATCCGCCTAATCTTCACGAGGTGATCCTGCCTATGTCGGCTGCTAATTTAGCAGATGGAACTTATGAATTCGGACAGTTATTGGAAGGGAATCTGGGAAGCTTTGTTAGTAGAGAATTTGCGTGAAACAATTAGGATGAGGATCCTTGAGGGAATGGATCTGTCCAGGGATATTGATGATGATGAGATGAAAAGGATCATACGTCAGGAGATAATCCATGCGGCGAGGGACAGTCCCCTGTCGATCCAGGAGAGGGTCAGGCTGGAAAGGGAGATATTTAATTCCTTAAGAAAGCTTGACGCCCTGCAGGATCTTTTAGATATGCCGAATGTGACGGAGATCATGATAAACGGGCCCGATCGGATATTTATCGAGGAGGGAGGTCGGATCAGACGCAGCAATATCACCTTTTCCTCAGAGGAAAAACTGTATGACGTGATACAGCAGATCGTCGGTGAAAACAACAGAGTGGTAAATGAATCCTGCCCCATTGTGGATACCAAGCTCATGGATGGGTCGAGAGTAAATGTGATCTTACCACCGGTTTCAGTAGACGGGGCAACTGTGACCATACGTAAATTTCCTGAGGAGAGGATAGATATGGAAAAGCTGATCAAAATGGGCTCCATAGACAGAGAGATAGCCGATTTTCTTCGTCAATTGGTAATCGCCGGCTACAATATTTTCGTCTGCGGAGGGACAGGCAGCGGCAAGACTACGTTTCTTAATGCCCTGACGGATTTTGTCCCTGCAGGGGAAAGGGTTATATCCATAGAGGACTCTGCGGAGCTGCAGATCAAGGGTGTGGATAACCTGGTACGGCTGGAAAGCCGTAATGCAACATTGGAGGGAAAGCTGGAGGTCAGGATCAGGGATCTGGTGAGGGCGGCGCTGAGAATGAGGCCGGACAGGATAGTGGTGGGTGAATGTCGGGGTGCGGAGGCACTTGAGGTACTTACTGC
>CAMOZG010000052.1 GCA_946630825.1 uncultured Lachnospiraceae bacterium | reverse complement strand
TCAAAACCCCACAGGGTAACTTTTTATTACATGCTGGGGCTGGGATTTCCACCAATACTTGGCTGGACAATGGGCACCCTCCTTGGAGCACTTGCAGGGTCACTGCTTCCACCCTCCCTTTTATCAGCTTTAGGGCTGGCACTTTATGCCATGTTTGTAGCCATAGTGCTGCCTCCTGCCAGGCAGGATAAAAGCATTGCCATAGCAGCCATAATTGCCATGACCATAAGCTGTATCATTTACTATGTTCCCGTTTTTGACGGTGTATCCAGCGGCTTTTCCGTTATCATAACCACGGTGATATCCGCCGGCATCACAGCAGCCTTATTTCCGGTTTCAAAGGAGATCCAATGAATATATATCTTGCAATAATACTAATGGCAGTCACCACATATCTGATTCGGATGCTGCCATTTACGATCTTTCAAAAAGAAATTAAGAATAACTATATAAAAAGCTTTTTGTATTATGTGCCCTATGCCTGTCTTACAGCCATGACCATTCCATCCATCCTGTACTCCACCGGCTCACTTATCAGTGCAGCCTGCGGTCTTTTGGTGGCTTTGATTCTGGGCTGGAGACAAAAGAGTCTGCCTGTGGTGGCTGCAGCCGCCTGTATTGCTGTTTTTATAGTGGAGCGGTTTATCTAAAAGGCTTTTTGTCAATACCCTTTTGTTTCCGACAGGGCATCAGGAATATAAAAGTCCTCGTCAAAATTGGCATTGAATATGGTGCCTGTGAATTTCCCCTCTATAATGTGATGTATCACGGAGATATCCTCTCCGTTTGCTATGACCATATCGGCTCCCGAAGCTGTGGCAATTCTCGCAGCAGAAAGCTTGGTTGCCATGCCTCCGGTCCCCACATCACTTCCCGGATCAGATGAAGCCATGGCAAGGATACTCTCGTCTATCTCATCCACTTCCTCAATAAGCTTCGCGTCCTTATTGCTCTTGGGATCACCGGTATAAAGTCCGTCTATATCCGACAAAAGTATCAAAAGATCCCCATGAGTAAGGGATGTGACCAGAGCAGATAAGGTGTCATTGTCACCAAACCTGATCTCATAGGTGGTTACGGTATCATTGGCATTTACCACCGGGATCACATCAAATTTGAAAAGCTGTTCAAAGGTATTCTCTGCATTCTTCCGTGCCACATTGTCAAGCATGGTGTATTTGGTCATGAGGACCTGTCCGCTCGCCTGACCGTATTCACTGAAATACTGCTGGTAGGCAGCCATGAGCCTCGCCTGCCCCACTGAGGCAAGAGCCTGCTTTTTTGCAATGGAACGGGGCTTGTCTATCCCCAGAGTCTGACGTCCCACCGCAATGGCACCGGAGGACACCAGGCATACATCCATGCCTCTGTTTTTTATATCACAGATCTCCCTCACCAGTCTCTCAAGCTTTATATAGTCAAGCCTGCCTGTTTTTTTATGCACAAGGGTGGAGGAACCCACCTTGATTATCACTCTTTTTTTATCCAAAAAATCTCTCATATTTCCCACCTGTAAAAGTCTTTTGACTACCTCCGATTAATTTTAGTATAATAAAGCATGAAACTCAACAAATACTTACACTTTGGTGAAATAAATGAAAAGAAAATTTTCCGTTATCACACTTTTAATAGCTGTACTTTTTATTACCTCCTGCACTCCTTCCGACTCTCCCCAATATGTGGAGGCTACGGATTTTCGTCTGGATACCGTTATAAACATAAGGCTATATGACGGCACTCAGGATCAACTGGATCACTGCATGGATATGATAAAAAAATATGACGAGCTTTTTTCAAACAAGAATCCCAATTCCGATATCACAAAGATTAACGAAGCATCTCCTAAGCCGGTGGCTGTGTATGAGGATACCGCTGAGATACTTAAAAAATCTTTGGAGTACGGCAGGCTATCAGAGGGAGCCTTTGATGTGACTATCGGTGCCGCCTCAAATCTCTGGGACTTTCACTCCGAAGATCCCGAGATCCCCACGGATCTTGAAATAAAAGACGCCATCAAGACCGTGGACTATAACCAGCTTACGGTTGAGGATAATACCGTGACCTTAAAGCAAAATGTCACGGACAGCTCATTCACCACCCGGCTTGATGTGGGAGGCATAGCAAAGGGCTTCATCACCGATAAGATAAGGGATTATCTCATATCAGAGGGGGTAAGCTCCGCCAGCATAAGCCTGGGGGGAAACGTGTACATCCTGGGAAAAAAGCCTGCAATTAATGAGGATCCCAATAAGGATCAGCTTTTTATCGTAGGTATCCAAAAGCCCTTTTCGGAGGATGGCACAGCCGCCTGCACCTTACGGCTTCATGATAAAAGTGTGGTGACCTCGGGAATATATCAAAGGTATTTTAAAAAAGACGGCAAACTCTACCATCACATCCTCGATCCGAAAACCGGCTACCCGGTGGAAAATGATCTCTATTCCGTCACCATAATCTCGGATGACTCTACAGACGGGGATGCACTTTCCACCATGGTTTTTTCCATGGGATATAAAAAGGGTATGGACTTTGTGGAGTCCACACCCGAAATAGAAGCTGTATTTATCACCTCCGACGGCGTACTGCACCCCTCCTCCGGTATGGAGCAGTACGGCTACGAAGAGGTGAAATGATCAGGGATGGAAGGCTCCATCACCGTTTTTCATCCTCTCCCCGGGAGTAAGGGCGAGAAAGCCTTTGGCAATACTTTCAAACCTCTCTAACTGATCCTCCGAGAGTCCATGCTTAAGTGGGCGAAGCTCCTCCGTCATCTCGTCAAGTATCTCAAACAAAGGAGTCAGGGACAGATCCGCACAGGAACCCTTCATACGGTGTACCAGCAAAAAGGCTCCCTCTAAATCATTTTTTTCATTAAGGCTTCTGACCTCTTTGTAATCCAGACCGCCGGAAAACTTTCCCACCAGATCCAGATAAAATTCTTCATCACCCAAAAGTCTGTTTATAGCGGAATCCGGATCTGCTCCCCAGGCATAGAGTGCCCCCAACAACCTCTGATCTGTCATATCTCATCCCCTTCCTTGATAATGTGCCAAAGAAATCTTTTAATTAAGAGAGCTGTCAAACTTTTCCGCCAAATAGTGGAAAAGTCTCGCCTGATCAATGGGTTTTTCCACCAGCATATCTATACCGGCATTGTGGCAGCGTTCTTCCACATCACCCACAATATCCGCCGTCAGGGCGATAATGGGTATACTCTGGGCATCAGCCATCCTCTGGTCCCTGATCTCCACGGCAGCCTCCACGCCGCCCTTTCCGGGCATCATAAGGTCCATAAGGATTGCCTGATAGTAATATGCTCCCCGGGCTCTGTACATATCCACTGCCTCCTGACCGTCGGTCGCCACCTCGGCGTGAATTCCCTTTGACATAAGTATCTTGATTATGACCTCGGCATTGATCCTGTTGTCCTCAGCCAAAAGCACATTTTTCCCATAGAGCACCTGATCCTCATAATCCTCGGATCTGGTTGTCCCGAGTGAGATCTGTTCCTCGGTGGCTATGGGATAGCTCATGATGACTGTAAATTCCGTGCCGCTGCCCTTACTGCTCTTGCAGGAAATAGTCCCTCCCATCAGTTCAATAAGATTCTTTGTAATATAAAGTCCCAGTCCGGTGCCGTCTCTTTCTCCGTCATCCGCATCCTGTTCAAAGGGTAAAAACATCCTCTTCTGGAAGCTTTCGCTGATGCCTATGCCGTTGTCCCTGATGGTGTAGGTGTGGATGGCTTTATCATCCCGGTATACCACCTCTGTCAAAAGCTGTACCCTGCCACCCTTGGGGGTGAATTTAATGCTGTTGGAAAGGATATTTAGTATGGCTCTTTCCACATGCTTGGAATCCATAAGAACATACTTATCCTTTGAGCCCGTAATACGATAATCGAAATCCAGCCCCGCTCTTTTGGCCTGCTCCGAGATAATGGATGCCACCACACCTATGACACTTTCCTCCTTTGCCGCCGAGCTTACGGACACCACCTTGCCTGAATTAAGTCTGCTGGTCTCAAGTATCTCTTCAATAAGTGCCAGCAGATATTCGCTGGAGGTAAGTATCTTTTTAAGGCTGTCCTTCATACCCTCGGAAAGAGTCTCATCCTGCAATGAAAGCTGGGTAAGTCCGAATATGGCAGTAAGAGGTGTGCGCATGTCGTGGGACATATGGGATAGGAATCTTTCCTTTTCCTGTCCGGCTCTCACTGCTTCCCTAAGGGCATCTGCCATCTCGTCGATCTGCTCCTGGTCATCCACCTGCTTGGTGGTATCCACAAAGGTAAGCACCAGGCCCTGGAACTTTTTCTCTCCGTCCCCATCATGCTTTCCATCCGGTGTCATATTAGCACCTCTGTAGGGAGCGATCCTGATAAGATAGGTCTTTCCCGATATGGAAGCACATCTTTGCTCTAATGGCACCATGGTATCTAAGACCTGCCTGCAAAGAGCCAAAAGATCAATGGTCACAAAGTTAAAGCTTATGTACCTTAAGGATCTGCCCACATCCTGCTCTGCCACATTGAATTCCGAGGAAACATATTCGGTGTATTTTCTGATATTCAGATCCTTATCCACCATCAGCACTCCCACCAATGTCAGGGACAGGAAGTTTGCCATGTCGTCATTTACTGCCGCAAGCTCATTTACCTTGGACTGGTATTCGGAGTTTACGGTGTAAAGCTCCTCATTGACTGACTGCAGCTCCTCATTGGAGGATTGCAGCTCCTCATTGGCTGTCAAAAGCTCCTCATTGGCAGCCTGCAGCTCCGCATTGGTGGATTCCAATTCGGTAACTGTCTGCCGCAGATTTTCCTTGGCAAGCTTAAGTTCCTGCTCCAAGTCGGATATCCTCTTGGCTGCGGCTGTATCCACCTGATACTGGCTCATATCCCCGGGCATGTCCACTCCGCCGCCCCTGACAAAGGTAACGGCTGTATAGCCTGTCTTATTGCCGTGGTTGTCCGCCACGGGCTGTGCCACTATGGTGATAAACTCCGCCTCTTCATCAATCTTTACCGGCACATCCGCATAGGTGATCCTGGCATCCTCCTGCCTGGATTCCTTTAATACGGTGGACACCGCGATCTTAAGATCATTCCTTATAAGCATAAAGATATCAAGTGTCACCTGGCCCACAGGAATGGATAAGAGGCTGCTGGTATCTCCATAGGATCTTACCAGTTCATTTTTTTCATTTATCAAAACCGTAGCCGGCATCACATCCTCGAAAACAGAGGTGTCCAGCTCATGGGTCTTGTATTTCGCCTGATCGTCATCCTCCATCCCGGAGAGTATGATGGGCTCATATCTGGGCTCCACATTCTGCAGGGAATAGCTGATCTGTTCGTGCTCCGGTGCCTTTCCTGCGGCATTGTGGATGAATATCTTTTCGTCCGCACATACTGT
The DNA here is from genome assembly GCA_946630825.1 of uncultured Lachnospiraceae bacterium. GTDB lineage: Bacteria > Bacillota > Clostridia > Lachnospirales > Lachnospiraceae > JAILEN01. The sequence goes on along the minus strand of CAMOZG010000052.1, from coordinate 7,481 downwards.
TCTGAATATGTCGTCATAATTGATGACAGACTCGGATCTGCCTAAGAAAAGATATCCCTTGTCGGAAAGAGCCATATGGAAAATAGCAAAAAGATTCCGCTGTAATACCGTCTGGAAATATATGAGCACATTACGGCAGCAAATAAGATTCAGCTTACCGAAGGGAGGATCCTGAAATACATTGTGCTGGGCAAAAATTATCATCTGCCGTATATCATGATGGATCGCGTATTTGTTACCCTTGCGGGTGAAGTATTTGGATAACCTGGATACGGACACATCCTCTATTATATTGTCCCCGTATATGCCCCTTACGGCTGTGGTTATGGCGTCCCCGTCAAGATCCGTGGCAAATATCTTAACATCCCTGTGGATGCTCATTTCCTCCATGGCCTCGGCAAAGAGGATTGCCACGGAATAAGCTTCCTCACCTGTGGAGCATCCTGCCACCCATACCCTGACCTCATCATCCGCGGAAGCATTTTCCAGAAGCTTTTTTATAACAGTATCCTTAAGCACATCAAAATACTCCGGATCCCTGAAGAAGCTGGTGACTCCTATCAGCACCTCCTTGGCAAGAAGCTTTGCCTCATTAGGATTGTTTGTCATGTAGGAGACATATTCCCGTAGGTTGCGGTTGTGGGTCACCACTAGGCGGCGCTCTATCCTTCTGAGTATGGTGGTCTGCTTATAGTAAGCATAGTTGATATTGGTGACATTTTTTAATATGGCAAAAACCTTCTGCAAAAGGTCGTCATCCGTAGTCTGAAGCTGGGCTCCCGCATCAACCATGGATCTGGCTATGTGCTCTAATTCCCTGGCTATGGAATCGGGCTTTAATATCAGATCCACAAAGCCGGTACTGATGGCATTTCTGGGCATGCCGTCAAATTTGGAGGACTCCGGTGACTGCACAAGTATCATACCGTTTTGTTCCTTGATGGCGCGGATACCGTTAGTACCGTCTGAGCCGGTTCCGGACATTATGACAGCCACGGACCTGTTTTCATAGGCGGCAGCCAGTGATCTGAAAAATATATCTATGGGGTGAGATATTTCCTGGGTATCTATCTCCTTAAGATGAAGAGTATCATTTTCAATCTCCACACTGTACTTGGGAGGGATCATATAGATATTATTTCGTTGAACCTCCATGCCATCCGAGATCTCAGTGACAGGCATGGCAGAATACTTTGCCAAAATATCCGCCAGCATGCTCTTATGATTGGGTGCCAGATGCTGAATTATCACGAAAGCCATCCCCGTATTGGACGGCAAAAAAGTAAGAAACTGCTGCAGTGCTTCAAGCCCCCCTGCGGAGGCTCCTATTCCCACTACACAGTGAGGTTTTAAGGAAACTGAAATATCAGGACGATCATACATGAAGCTCTCCCCCTCTCTTAAAAAGGTGTACAAAAATCCTCCATAACCTACATTTTACTCTATTGGGAAATAAAGTCAAACTTTATACTTGCTTTTTTTATTTGTTCATGTTAGATTAGATGAACATGGTGCCTTTAAAATTTAATCGAGGGGAGAAATAATGGACTATAATTTTACCGGAAAACGTATTTTACTGGCTGATGATGACGAGATCAACCTGGCTATTTTTGAAAAGCTTCTTCGTGATCACGGCGCAGAGGTAGTATCTGTTCGTGATGGTTCCGAGGTTATGGATACATACAGGGATGAACATGGAAAATTCGATATGCTGATTTTAGATGTGGTGATGCCAAAGATGGGGGGAATTGATGTGGCACTTAATATCAGAAGCATTGATGCCATACCCGGTGCTATGGATGTACCCATCATAACCATGACAGCCCACAAGAAAAGATTCAAGCCTCTTAAGGCTGAGCTGGCAGGTATCGTCTCACATTTCGACAAACCGGTGGAGCCGGAGGATCTTCTTTCAGAAGTAGCAAAATATATATAATAACTAAAAGATCCGGGATCAAATTTCCCGGATCTTTTTTGCTTTATTTCATTGTACCATTCATCCATACATGGAAGGTACTGCCATACTGAATACCGCTGGTGTCTCCCGGCACCGCCTCAAAGTAACCTGTCTTACTTCCATCATTGTCATACTTTGTGTCGGAGCAGGTCTTTGTCTTTGACATGGGTGTGTGAGCCAGGATCTCAGCCGTAGCTTTTTGCCTGAAATTGCCTGTGCTCTGCAGGAAATAATCATACACCGGATAGGTATTTGTCACGGAATCCATACCCACCGGGTCATCCCAGGTCACATCCATGTTGTACCACTTCTTTCCCACCTTAACAATATTCCACGCATGATTGCCTTCGTCCACTGATGGCACATAGGTTACGGGAATACCCAAAAGCTGCATGAATACCATGAAGGTCTCGGAATACCCCTGACACACTCCCTTTTTCTCAAGGATGGTATCGGAAAAGAAATAATTCGGATTGGATGACTCATCATATTTCAGGTTTTTCACCATCCAGTCGTGAACATACTTGACCTTTTCATAGTCTGACCAGGAGGACTTGATGTTGTTTTTAATTACCTTTTTAACCTTCTTTGTGGCTTTTCCCACAAGTCTGTATTTTTTGGTTTTCTTGACCCAGGAGCTCTTTTGTCCGGATTCATTTACGGATCTTACCTTAAAGGTGTAGCTATAGTTAAGCCCCTCTGCCACCTCAAATACATGGCTGAAGGAGCCAGGATAACCGGAGCCCTGGGCTGTGGTTTTGGCGCCCGTACCGGAATCATAGGATATTTCAAATTCCTCATAAGCGGCATTGCTGTCCCAGGTAGCTTTGACCGTCACATGCTTTGAATCCTTTTTCTTGACGAAAAACTTCACATTGGCGGGCTTTGCCACGGCAGCCTCTGCCACTGCCACATCATGGCTGTCACTGTATACAAATGATACAAGCTGCTCCGGCAGTCCGGAGACCAAAAGTGCAAGCACCAAAGCCAAAGCACCGAATCTTTGCATCCTCTTCATAAATTATTTCCTCCTGTTAATACTTTTACTCTTGATTTTTTAATGTAAAAATACTAAAATAGTTTTTGTTGCGAAAAGCATAAGGAACCGTAGCTCAGCCGGGATGAGCGCTCGCCTCACACGCGAGAGGTCAGGAGTTCGAGCCTCCTCGGTTCCATTTATAAGACTTATAAGGATGTCGTCATTATGGCGGCATTTTTATTTTGTCTCCTCCCACTTATAGAACTCAATATGATCCATACACATCCGCATGACCTTGGGTTCTTCACCGGGCACCACTCCGTAGCCGAACATCTCTATCACCCCGGAGTCATCATCCAGATGATACTCTTCCTTAACCGGCAGATTGGGCTTTGCCGCTTTAAGCATTTTGTAAAAATCCGCAATTATCATGGGCATGATCATAACCACTATGTGATTTGCTCTCTTTTCCCCATATCTGATGGCAAGCTTTTCCCTGACTGCTTCCAGATCCATACTCTCTCCTCCTACATTATCTCTCCTATTCTTTTCACCTCATAGTCCGTAAGGGAACTGATATAGTCAATGGTAAGAAGCAGCCGAAGATACAGATCAAAGCCCTCGTCGCCTGTTCTCTTTTTCATGTACTCATCCTTGAGATAGTCGGGAATATACCACAAAAATCTCTGATCCACAGGATTGGGCTTGTAGCTGTCATCCTCTGTGCCGTAATACATCACCGCAGGTACGAAGCGGCTTAAAAGATTTTCTATAAGCTTGTGACCTCCGATCTCCTGCTCTATGACTATCTTTGAGGGATAGACATGCCTGTTCATCAACGTCCTGATCATTCTTATGATGTAGTCATGCCAGCTTCCGTTTAAAAGCTCCCCGGTAAAGGTGCCGTTCATTATAGCCTCATAGTTTTCAAACCAGGAATGTGCCGCAGCATATATAAGCCAGTCTCTTACACTGTTTATCCATACGTCCATGCGGCTCATAAGTTCATCATTGTTTTTTGACCCCTCAAGTATATTTTTAAGATTGTTTATATGCCTGCCTGCCGCCATATACATGAGTTCGTGGCTTTCACTGCCCCTTTCATCCATTTCCGATAGCATCTGTTCAAACTCATTTAAAACTATCCAGGGAGACATAACCCCCATTGCTATGGAATCCTGCATATCGGAAAGCAGATATGATATGTCATCCGCAGCCTCTAAAAGATATGTAAGTGGGTATCTGGAAATGCCGCTTACTCCCACGCTTTCCCTTATGGTCTTATAGATTTTTTCATCCGCCTTATAATAACCAAACTTATGCCGTCTGATGTCAGGATCCTTTTTGTCCACCTCCGTGGAGCTGCCGGGATACTTGATCAGCGTATTGATCACCGAATAGCTTACATTTATGGACCACCTGCCGGCATCCTTTGCGCCGTTTAATAGGATGTGGATTGTCTGGGCATTGCCGTCAAAACGGATAAAATCGGTTTTCATCTGCTCCGAGAAATAATCGGATATATTTTTTCCCTTGTATAAAAGAGATCCGTCTGTAAAGATCTTTTTAAAATAGTTTCCAAAGGAAGCCTCTCCGAAGTGACCAAAGGCAGGATTCCCCAGGTCGTGCAAAAGTCCCGCGCATGCCAAAACAGTGGAAATATCCTGAAGATATTTGCTGATGTCCTCTTCTGCCTTTTGATCCTTTTTCTTTACCCTGTTGTTGTTGCATATCATTGTGCCAAGCTGCTTGGCAACAGAAGAAACCTCCAGAGAATGGGTGAGCCTGGTCCTTGCAATACCGCTGTCCAAAAGAGAAAAAACCTGGGTCTTGTTCTGCAGGTTTCTGAAGATCTCGCTGGTTATGACCTCTCTGTAATCCTTTTCAAAATTATTTATGGGATAGCTTTCCCATACGGATGCGGGTTTTTCTCTCGGTCTTATGGTTTCCTGAGATATAAGTTTTTCCCATTCCATTCCTATTCCTCCCGGTGAGTAAAATGTTTTATAGTAAACGCATTAAATAAATGCGTTTACTATAAAACATAATAATGATACTAAAAAGTGGTTTTTACGTCAAGGAGATGAGGACAGAAGGGGTGCACAAGCCGAGTAGCTCGAATCCGCTCTTTCAGTTACTAAAACGAATTGCTCCGTACTTCGTACTCTCGCAATTCTATCCGTATTCGCAATCCGGACTATCGTCCTACTTGCTCATACGGATTTGGCATCAATCAAAAAAACACTCCCTTGTGCAAGCACAGGGAGTGTCTTTTTGTTGATGCCTGTTTTAGTACATTCCACCCATTCCGGGTGCGCCGCCTGCGGGCATAGGAGGTTCGGGCTCCTTGATGTCAGCAACCACTGACTCGGTGGTAAGAAGTGTGGAAGCTACTGATGTAGCATTCTGCAATGCACTTCTTGTAACCTTTACGGGATCAAGTATGCCGGACTTAACCATGTCCACATACTCTTCCTTGTATGCGTCAAAGCCTTCGCCCTCTTTTGAGGACTTAACCTGATTCACAACTACTGCTCCGTTTAAGCCGGCGTTTTCAACGATATAGTAAAGAGGTGCTTCAAGTGCCTTGCAAACCACGTTTGCACCTGTCTTTTCATCACCCTCCAGAGACTCTGCCAACTTGGCAACTTCCTTCTGAGCGTGGATGTAAGCAGAACCGCCGCCTGCAATGATACCCTCTTCCACTGCTGCACGGGTAGCGTTAAGAGCATCCTCCATACGCATCTTGGCTTCCTTCATCTCGGTCTCTGTAGCGGCACCTACGCGGATAACTGCAACACCGCCGGCAAGCTTAGCCAGACGCTCCTGAAGCTTCTCTTTATCAAAGTCAGAGGTGGTCTCCTCGATCTGCTTTCTGATCTGGGATACACGGGCATCAATATCTGCCTTGTTTCCTGCGCCGTCAACAATAACGGTATTCTCTTTCTGAACCTTAACACTCTTAGCCTGACCAAGCTGATCAATGGTAGTGTCCTTAAGTTCCAGACCAACCTCTTCGGAAATTACTGTACCACCTGTAAGGATAGCGATATCCTGAAGCATTTCCTTACGACGATCACCATATCCGGGAGCCTTTACTGCAACTACATTGAAGGTACCACGAAGCTTGTTAAGGATAAGTGTGGTAAGAGCCTCGCCCTCAACATCCTCAGCAATGATAAGAAGTCTCTTACCGCTCTGTACGATCTGCTCCAAAAGAGGAAGAAGATCCTGAATGTTGGAGATCTTTTTGTCTGTAATAAGGATGTAGGGATCCTCTAAAACAGCCTCCATCTTGTCCATATCTGTAGCCATGTAAGCTGAGATATAACCACGGTCAAACTGCATACCTTCTACCAGATCAAGCTCTGTCTGCATGGTCTTGGACTCCTCAATGGTGATAACACCGTCATTGGAAACCTTTTCCATAGCATCAGCGATCATATCACCAACTTCGTCATTGCTGGCTGAAATAGCAGCAACTCTGGCGATCTGAGCCTTGTCAGTAACTTTCTTTGACATCTTTGCCAAAGACTCAACTGCTGTATCACAAGCCTTTTTCATACCCTTACGAAGAACAATGGGATTGGCTCCTGCAGCAAGGTTCTTGATTCCCTCGGAAACCATAGCCTGTGCCAGAACTGTAGCTGTAGTTGTACCGTCACCGGCTACATCATTAGTCTTGGTTGCTACTTCCTTAACAAGCTGAGCACCCATGTTTTCAAATTCATCCTCAAGCTCCACGTCCTTTGCAATGGTAACGCCGTCGTTTGTGATGGTGGGTGCACCATATGACTTATCTAAAACAACATTTCTGCCCTTAGGTCCAAGTGTAACGCGAACTGTGTTAGCAAGCTTGTCAACACCGGCCTGGAGAGCCTCACGAGCCTCAGCTCCGTACTTAATCTCTTTTGCCATTTTAATTACCTCTCTTCTATTTGTCTTATAATGAAGTTCTTTTCGCTAAGGACTCAATCTTCGTCTTCGATTCGATCTTCGTCTTCGACTCGATCTCGTCTCTTAGCTTTCGGTCATTCAACTACAGCCAAAATATCATTCTGCTTTACGATGATATATTCCTCATCATCAAGCTTAACCTCTGTGCCGGCATACTTTGAATAGATGACCTTCTGACCAACCTTGACCTGCATTACAACTTCCTTGCCATCAACCACCCCACCGGGTCCAACAGCTATAACCTCAGCCTCCTGGGGCTTTTCCTGAGCAGATGATGCCAAGATGATTCCACTCTTTGTCTTCTCTTCAGCTTCGAGCTGCTTTAACACAACGCGATCTGATAAAGGTGATAACTTCATAAAAATTCGCCTCCTTTTTATTCTTTGACAACCCTGATGGAACTTACCATAAGGGTCGTTCCTCATCAGATTGTTAGCACTCGTCTTAATCAAGTGCTAATCACTAAAAAGTATTATATCACCCTTTTTATATTTTGCAAGTCTTTTTTTATAGTCCACGACAGAAATAAATTGTCATTTGCTACATTATAAGAAATTTTGCTGTATCATACCATCAAATCTACTATTC
>CAMOZG010000051.1 GCA_946630825.1 uncultured Lachnospiraceae bacterium | reverse complement strand
CCCATGGATGCAAGCTTTTCGTACTGGGTGCGTTCCTCCACACCCTCAGCCACTATCTCCATTCCGATATCCTGCATGAGCCTGATGGTGTTTTTAACCAGAAGCTCACCCTTTTGGGTATCCATGGCATCTATCATGGTCTTGTCGATCTTTATTATGTTAAGGGGCAGGCGAAGTATCCGCTGCATATTGGAATACCCTGTGCCGTAGTCATCCAGTGACAGGGCAAATCCCGCATCTGAAAGCTCTGCCAAGTTGCTGTCCAGGTTGTTTTTGTCCTCTTCGTAATCCGTCTCGGTTATCTCCAGATTGATCTGGGCGGGGCTGACTTTGAATTTCTTTTGATAGCTTACTATGTCGCTTACTATGTTTTTATCCACACACTGCTGCCCGGAAAGATTCAGTTCGATATAGGAAAGCCCCAGCTTCAAAAAGTCCTCTGAACCGATAAACTCAATCACGTCGTGAAGAACGTGTACTCCTATTGCCTGCATCAGATGTCTGGATTCCGCCTCCGGGATGAAAAGCCCGGGAGAGATCATGCCAAACTGGGGATCATGAAGTCTGATAAGGGCTTCCGCAGAGATGAAGCGCCCCTCCTTAAGTGAGTATATGGGCTGGTAATACATCTCAAAGGCTCCGGTGTAGATGGCCCTTTTTAAAATGTCATCCATGCTGTTGAAAACATGGAAATCATCTGTTCCCACCACATCCTCTGCCAAAAGGTAATGCCGTCCCGCAGGGATGAACTGGGTGAATTTGTGACCGAAGTTAATGATGGAATCCTCGTCTGCCATATCATCCGGTATGGAGGCAACGGCAATGAAAACATCCAGATTCAGCCCGCTTCTCTCATCCACCGCAGCCGCTGACAGGGAGGTATCCACAAACTCCTGAATTTTTTCGGGACTTACTTTTCTTTCTGCATTGTCCACAACTATGTAGATATGCCCCGGCTCCTCATAGAAAATATCAAACTCGTATTTGTTGCCCTTGAAAAATCCCCAGATGTAATTCAATATCTGCTGGATCTGGGCATCATAATCCTGCTCCCCCAGATACTCCCGGACGTTTCTGGCATTTTTAAAGGTGACGATAAATATCTGGGCATTCTCCCCGGTATTTAATACCTTTTTTACTTCCCGCTGGTACAGATTGTAATTCATGACTCCGTTTACGGAATCCACAAATTCCTCCGGCCGCTGGACAAAGAGCAGCACGCTTAACATGGCAAGGGCTGTGGAGAAAAGCTCCACTAAATAGTCGCCTTTTATCATCTGAAGCACCACTGCCACTCCTGTAAAAATTACCAGAATGGAAAGGGCAAGCCATTTGTCTGTCTCTAAAAAATGTCTGTTGTGACAGTATATCAAGAAAACGATCACGTATATGAGATAAAGCCCGGAAATGATATAGAGTATGGGCATAAACTCGCCTCTGGCGTAGCCCGTCTCCGGCGAAACCGTAAAGAGCCTGTGATGGAATACATTGGAGAAAACCACACAGCAAAGAACTGCATAGGGCGCTCCAAAGGCAAATTTCATAACAGGCGAATGGAGTTTGTACCACATCCTGGTGGATGACATACAGAACAAAAGATACAGCAAGATAGTGGCATTTCTCAGATAGAAATAGATGTAAAAAAGTCCGGTATAAAAGTGCCACTCTACTTTTCCCAAAGGAAGTTCAAACAGAGTAAAGGGTAAAAAATCCGCAAAAGTAACCACAATGGAAGTAGCCACCATCATTATAAAAAGCCTGTTGGTACGTCCGTGTATCAGCTTTTTCCTGTAAATGGTGACAATTATCACAAAGAATATGGCAAGTGCCGCATAATCAAATTCAAGTTTCATAAAAACCCTCTTTAATAAAATTACGCTCCCATTATAAGTGCTCTCTCCGTTTAAAGTCCACCGGCTACCTGATCACCGCTCCCAACAGTCCGTAGGAGACTATACTCATGATCACCGTAGCTATGGCTATGCCGCAAAGCTCCGCTATCACAGCTTTTTTAATATCCATATCCAAAAGAGCTGCAATAAGGCTTCCCGTCCAGGCTCCCGTCCCCGGAAGAGGGATCCCCACAAAGAGCATCAGACCTATAAACTCCGTACCCTCTACCTTGCCGCTTCGTTTCATGGCATGGGACTCAATGCGCTCCACCAGCCCCCTTAGCCCCTTAAATCTCTTCATCCACTTAAAGACCGCTTTTATAAAAAGCAGGATGAAGGGAATGGGTATGATATTTCCCACTATGCAGATGGGTATGGCAGTCTTAATGGGTATATTCAAAAGGCTGGCTGCCAAAAGACCTCCCCGAAGCTCAAGTATGGGAAACATGCTTATGATAAAAACCACAACCTCGGCAGAGACATACTGTCCCAATGTATTTGTAAAAAGTTCAACTAACGCTTCCATATCCTAAATTCCTAATATATCCTTAAGTGCGATACAAAGCCTCTCCATCTCATCATCCGTGCCTATGGTGATGCGAAGCCGGTTGTCTATCCCCGGGGTCTTGAAGTAGCGCACGTATATCCCTCGATTTAATAGCTCCTCATATATACCGGCTGCATCCATTTTCTCATGGGTCGCAAAAAGAAAATTCGCAGCGCTTTTTGGGAAGGAAAAGCCCATGTCCTTAAGCTTTTTTCCGTATACTTCCCTGGTTTTTACAATGTCCGATACCCTCTTTTTAAAATACTCATCATCCTCTACTGAGGCAATTCCTATCCGCTGGGTTATGGTGTCCATGGTGTAGGAATTGAATGAATCCCGGGCGGCTAAAAGATATGATATGATCTTTTTACTTCCCATGGCATAGCCTATCCTGCTGCCTGCAAGGGCTCTGGATTTGGAAAAGGTCCTGACTACCAAAAGGTTTTCAAACTCATCTATGTAGGGAAGCATACTCTCCCCACCAAAGTCCACATATGCCTCATCCACTATCACCACACATTCGGGATGGGCGCTTATGAGACCTGCAATTTCCCCGGGTGAAAGGGCTATCCCCGAGGGAGCATTGGGATTAGCAATCACTATACCGCCCCGATCTCCGTCAAAGGCATTTAAGTCTATGGAAAAATCCTCCCTCACCGGGATCCTCTCGTATTCGATTCCAAAAAGCCTGCACCACACATCATAAAAGCTGTAGGTCACATCAGCAAATGCCACCGACTTTTTGGCATCTCCGAAAAAGGTGATAAAGCTCATGGCAAGCACATCATCCGATCCCACTCCCACAAACACCCTATCCTCACTGATGCCGTGATAAGAAGCCAAGGCGCATCTTAGATCATGCACCGTGGGATCCGGGTATTTTTTAAGCGACCCCGCATCCAGATCCTCCAATATCCTTTGCACTCCCGGTGCCGGGGGATATGGATTTTCATTGGTATTAAGCTTTATTACATCCTTTTTTCGGGGCTGCTCCCCGGGTACATAGGGGGTCAGTTTTTTGACGTATTTTTCCCAATCACTCATATCAGCTTTTCTTCTTCTTTTTTGATGATTTTTTGGCTGCCTTTTCGGCATCTGCCTTAAGCTTGTCCAAGGATTTTTCTGCCTCTTCCAAAACGGTTATGTTTGTCACATAACCCTTTGCAGTCTCAGACAAAGCCTCGTAGGACTGACGGGCATTTACAATGGCGGTCTCACTTTCCAAGGTGACAGGTCCTATGGCATCAATGGCTGTGATAACGGAGGATGCCCGGGCTCTTTCATCACCGGATCTTTCCGTTCCCTCAAGCTCGTATACCAAAACAGGGTAGCCGTCGTCTATATTTTCAAAGATCGTCTTTGCGGTTTCAAAGGGGCAGTTTACACAGCCGTGGGAGCCGTTGTATTTGTATATGGTGCCTCCGAAGGAGCTTCTCCAGGTGGCATCATGAAGTCCCTCATTGCCGTGGAATGGCATCCAGTAGGAGACCGGTGTGCTGTAGTTGGCGCCGTTTAGGGTGGCGTCTTTTTCCTTATAGGCTACAAAATACGCTCCCGTATGGGTGCCGTTGCCCTTTGAGGGATTTCCCGTCACCACGTCCGACTCCAGTACCAGCTTTCCGTTTTTATAGAAAAACAAATGCTGCGCCGTCAGGTTCACCTCGATATAGGAATTGCCGTAGTCATTTTTCCCGTGGGAGTTGGCATAGTAGGTGTAGTGAAGCTCACGGCTTACATCCTCACCGGCTTCGAGATCGGCTATGATTGCCTCCACCTCTGCTGCCTCGTCCACCTTCCAACCATAGGTGCCTCCGGGAACTGTGATGGTCTTGTCGTAGCTGGTCTTAAGCTTTTTATTCTGACCAAAGGTATTGACACGTGCTGCCAGCTCACTTACATACAAGGTGATGGCATTGATATCATAGTCCACGGTGGTATCCTTTGTGGTCAAAAATGATGCCTGGGTCTCTTTATCAATGGTCACATCCTTATCCAGGGTAAAGGTTATATTGGCAGCCATCTTTTTATTCAGATTGTCCACCAAAGTATTAAGCTTTTCGTCATCCGAAAGGATATCCGGCTCCACATAGCAGTGATCTGCCAAAAGCCCCATCTCTCTGGTAAGGGACTCCATCTTTTTCATCACTATGTCAGTCATGACATCCGCATCTATCTGGGTACCAAAGACCTCGGGAGTCACCACAAAGGCATCCCCCTCCAATTCATAGCCTGCATTTTCTGTCTTTACTATATCCTCTGCACTCATGCAGGGCAGCGCTTCCACCTCTTTTTTAAGCTTTTCGCGGTCCATGGTAACCACATGATCCGTATCGTACTCCGTGCGGTGTATGATGTGGGCAGGCCATGTCAGTCCCGTCTGCTCGCTTAAGATGGTATCCACTTCTGATGATGCCACATCCGTCACCATGTCCACATCCTCAGCAAAAATGGTGTAGGTGGCGCCACGCCCCTCGTCTACTATATCAATGGAATAATCCTTTGCCGCTTCTGCTATGGCTTCCTCCACCGTCTCCGCAGATCTGCCTGAGGACTTGACTCCGTTTATGGTGCTGTTGAGGTAGAAATGGTCGTTGAAGTAAACGCATCCTCCCACATATACTCCACCGATGATTACGACCGCTGCAATAAGCCCGAATATCAGTTTTTTACTCTTCATCATCATCCTCATTTCCAAACTCCGGGTAGCCGGAGTCGTAGCCCTCTGCATTTTCAGCCATAATCAGTTCCTCCTCGGAGCGCTTTATGGTGGAGCGCCTTTTCTTTTTTGCCTCGTAAAGAGATACATCCGCCTCTCTGATAAGGGACTCCAAAACCACATCCGGTCCGCAGTCGAAGCATATGGTACCTATGGATATTCCCAGGTAATAGGGCTTTCCGGATACCGCATTGAAAAGATCCACGGAAAGCTTTACATCCGCCAAACGTCTGCCTACCTCCTGCTCTTCCTTGTCGTATACCAAAAACATGCCCAAAAACTCGTCACCGCCGATCCTGCCAAGAGGCGCATGGTCACCGATAACCCGTCTTAGCACCTCAGAGCACGCCTTGATGGCAAAATCTCCTTCGCTGTGTCCGTAGGTATCGTTGATCTCTTTCAGATGGTCCAGATCTCCTATCATGATACAGGCTCTGATGCCCTCGTTTTCAACTATGGTCTTTCGTATAAGTTCCTCCACACCTCTCCTGTTTAAGAGGGATGTAAGGGAGTCGGAATGTGCGCTGAAGGAAAGCCGGGCATTTTGATTTATGAGATTTGTTCTTTCCTCCCTGACACTGTTATTGATCTCATGGAAATGAAAAGCTGTACCAAAATGCAATGACATGAGATACATATAGGGTATATCCTCAGCATCCGTTTCCAGTATCAAAATACCGTACTGACGCTCTCCGTCAAATATCAAAAAGGTAAAATACTGTTTGCCCTTATCCTCTATGCCTCCCCGCTGTATAAGTCCACGCTTAAGACCGATCCGCGGGCTTTCTTCGCGTTCATAGACCCGGTATTTTTCTCCCTGCTGCTCGAATACCAGATACACATCATCATCCATGCTATAGCCGGATTCCACGGTATTTATCATGGCTTCCTTTTGGACGAAAAGGGCTGAGGATCTCACCTTCATATCTATCAGACACTCCGCCATCCGGGAGAAAAAGCTTATTACATTGTCCGATACAGATACCAGCTCCCTGGTAATTATGGGGCCCATCATGGCGTAGTTCCATACCCGTCTGAAATCATCCACCACTCCGGCCACTGACTCATCCTTGGCGGAAACAAGCTCCATTTTTTCCTCAGGCACCTTGCAGCCGCAGGAATTACGCATGATCACTGTGGTGGGAACTCTGGTAATGGCAGGCACCTCGGCACCCTCCAGATACTCCAGCGCCAGTCTGGCAGCCATCTCACCCATTTGTCTGGATTCCTGTCTGGCAGTGGTAAGGGGCGGATTTAAAAAGCTTGCCATGGGGATGTCATCAAAGCCTGTAACTGCTATGTCCTCTCCCACTCTAAGACCGCGCTTCTCGCACTCTCTGTATACCGCAGATGCCATCTCATCATTGGCGCAGACTATAGCCTGGGCACCTCTGTTCATATCCAAAAGCTCCGCCGCTATGTCATCCACGTTTTCCGTATAATCACCATAGCGGATCATGGTATCACTTACCGCACAGCCATGGGAGATCATGGATTCCAGATATGCTTGACGCCTCTGGATGGAATCCTCGTTGTGTTCGGGACCGCAGAGAAGCAGGATATTTTCCAGCTCGTGAAACTCTATCAGATGATCCACTATCTGCTTCATGGCACCATAGTTATCGGAAATTATGTTAAAGCCCTTTGCCGGAGTTGTCTCATCCTGCAGGATGGCACAGGGAACATGGGCAAATTTTTGCAGGTACTGCATTTTGTTATCAATACCCTGCGCAATATTCATATTACCAAAGGCTAAGATGATGAAGTCAAATTCCTCAAACTTTTCATAGTCATAGATGGAAAGATACTGATAGTCAAACTGCGCCTGCACGTCTGTAAGATTATTTACAAAGCTTACGGATTCCGTGCCGAGAAAATAAAGCACGTCCACCGGCTTGTCCCTGAAATAATCTTCAAGAGCAGACAGCATAGCCCTGGGGTGGGCAAAATGTACATTGCCTAAAAATACTCCGATTTTCCATCTTTTGTCCGACATCTATCATACCCCCTTAACTTTATGCTCTCTCAGCCGACCTTAGCGGCTGGGGATAAAATCCTCATATGATGCGTCTGATGGCATCCGCCAGTCCCCTCTGGGCGACAGTGCCACAGTTCCAACCTTGGGTCCGTCAGGAACACAGGACCTCTTGTATTGGGAGGTGAAAAACCTCCTGTAGAAAATATCAAGCCATTTGTCAATAGTGGCTCCATCATAGGTATCATAAAATGCAATGCGTGCCAGCCTGTATATTTTGTCCCGATCCTCTCCAAGCCTGATGAAATGGTAGAGGAAAAAGTCGTGAAGCTCATAAGGACCCACCAGATCCTCGGTGCGCTGGCTGATGGTGCCGTCCTCTTCGGGAGGCAAAAGCTCCGGGGATACGGGAGTATCCAGCACATCATACAGGACTTTTTTCAACTCTTCATCATTGCAGGTGTCCGCATAGTAGCGCACCAGATATCTGACCAGGGTCTTGGGTACGGAGGCATTGACCCCGTACATGGACATGTGATCTCCGTTGTAGGTAGCCCAGCCTAAAGCCAGCTCCGAAAGATCCCCCGTGCCCACTACTATTCCGCCGGTCTCATTGGCTATGTCCATAAGGATCTGGGTGCGCTCCCTTGCCTGGGCATTTTCATAGGTCACATTTTTATCAAGAATGTCATGTCCTATATCGGAAAAATGCTGCTTTACAGCCTCATCTATGGGGATCTCACGACATGTGGCGCCTAATTTTTCTATCAGTCTTATGGCATTGTCATAGGTGCGGTCGGTGGTGCCGAAGCCCGGCATGGTGACAGCTATGATATCCTTTCTATCCTGCTTTTGTATGTCAAAAGCCCTTGCAGTCACAAGGAGGGCAAGAGTCGAATCCAGTCCGCCGGAGATCCCGATCACCGCACTTTTGGCATGGATATGGGACAGCCTCTTTTTAAGTCCGTACGCCTGGATCCCTAAGATCTCCTCGCATCTTTGCTCCCTCTTTTGAATGTCGTCAGGGACAAAGGGCATGGGGTCTATATGCCGCGTAAGCTTTGTCTCCTCCATATCCAGAGAAAACCTGACCACCGCATGGCTCTCATTGGGCTCTGTGGTAAAAAACGTATTCATCTGGCGCCTGCGCATGGACAAAGCCTGCACATCTATTTCCGTGATCAGAGTCCCCAAGGTAAAGGGCTCGCTTTCCGAAAGGATCCTGCCGCCCTCTGCGATAATGTCATGTCCGCTCATCACCGTGTCGGTGGTGGATTCATCAAAGCCGGCACTGGCGTAGATATAGGCTGCATATAATCTGGCTGAGGTGTTTTTTATAAGTTCACGTCTATAATCCCGCTTGCCCGTAAGCTCGTCACTGGCACTGGGATTTACTATGACTGTAGCCCCAGCCATGGTGTGCCTGATCCCCGGATCGTCCGGCACCCAGGCGTCCTCACATATCTCTGCAGAAACCATAAGCTCCGGGATATTTTCGCATGAAAAGATAAGATCCGTCCCCAAAAGAGTAAGACTGCCATCCGGCAGGATCACCCTTACAGGCTCCCTCATTCCCGGTGTAAAATATCTGGTCTCATAGAACTCTCCGTAAGCGGGAATATGGGTCTTGGGCACAAGTCCTAATATCTGTCCGTCAGATATGGCTGCGGTAACATTGTAAAGCCTGTCGCAGTACAAAAAGGGAAGCCCTACAAAGATCAGTGCCTTTTTCTCTGCGGTGTGCAAGGCGATCTCAACAAGGGCGTCATAGGCTTTTTTTATAAGGATCTTTTGACCGAAGAGATCCCCGCAGCTGTATCCGGTGATGCAAAGCTCGGGAAACACCACTATTTTGGCGCCACTGCCCGACACCGCTTCATCTATAAGCCGGATTATCTCCTTTGTATTTTCTGTGATATTTGCCACCACCACCCTGGGGGTAACGGCAGCCACCTTTATAAAACCATTTTCCATGAAAAACCTTGCCTGGGATCTGTGCAAAATCCTTCGTAAAATCTGTAAATTTAGTTTTGCAGAGATCCGAAATTCAAAATCATTAAAGACTGCTTCTCAACTGTATAAGTATACCATTTATCATAACCATCATCAAGAAGAGACTTTGGGTTGTAGTGGCGGCTGTATAGTTAATTGGGAACTGCTACACTAGATAATCCACGATTTTTTCAGGGGACTCAATTATGGTCAAGGCATCCGTCATGTTAAGTTCATCCTCATCCCCATATCCGTAGGAAACAGCCGCAAAATCGATCCCGGCATTTTTCGCCCCCTCTGCGTCATAGATCGTATCTCCTATAAGGATGGAATCCTCCTTTTTCCTGTCCGGGTGCAGCTCATAAAAAGCCTCTATCACCTCGGTCTTTGTCTCCCGGCTTACGTCCCCGGAGGAGCCCACCACCGCAAAGAAAAGATCTTCTATGCCGAAGTGCTCCAATATCCTGTGGCAGGCTGCCTCATGCTTGGAGGAAGCCACCACCAGGTCATAGCCCATGTCCTTTAGGGTGGTAAGACATTCTTTCATGCCGGGAAAAAGGTCACACTCAAATATCCCCCGGGCATTATACTCCTGCCGGTAATACGAAACAGCCTCGGCTATGCTTTCTTCCGGCAGGGCGAACCTGTCCCTGAAGGTGGATGAAAGCGGAGGACCGCAGCATTTTCTGAGTATATCCGTGGGCTGTTCATGTATCCCGTAGTGGACGAGGGTATGGTTAATGCATCTCATAACCCCCGGTGCCGAATCAATGATGGTTCCGTCCATATCGATCAGTATATTTTTCTTAGGTGTCATTTTCTTTCTCCTCTGTTATTGACTTACAGTTGCTTCTCGCTGCCATACTTTGCGACCGTTCACATCAGAATTTTTTTGTGCATATTCGCAAACTGGCGGGGCTACCTGAATTCCGCCCAGCTGTACTGGTTCATATATTCGCCGGTGTAGTGATCGAAAAATTTCGGGTCGTTTTCAAGAGCCCGATACAGGTCACAGGAAATTTTATCCGGTGCAATGGAGTAGGCATTTCTTTTGATCTTTAAAATATCCTCGCAGCCTATTTCTTCCAAGGTGGCTTTGATATCCCGGGTCAGCTGGGAGAAATAATTGGACAGCCTGTCCCCGTCCTCACTCTCGTCCTCCCAGAGCACCGCGCGAAGCTGGGCGCCGGTTACCACAGATCCCCTGCGGTCAATGAGATATGCCAGAAGTTCTTTGGTCTTTGTCCTTCGAAACCGTATCGGCTGACCGTTATAAAAGGCTTCAAAGTCCCCAAAGCATCTGGCATAGAAGCCATCTGTCCTTGATGCCACAGGATTTCTTAAGTTTTTTAATGCCTCCCTGATGTCATCCTCCATGGCAGGCTTTAGAATGTATCCGCTGACATAAAGCTGGAGGGCATCTAAGGCATACTGGGGGTAGGCTGTAACCATGATGATATTTCCCATGGGCATGATATCCTTCAGCTCCCTTGCCAGGGTGATGCCGTCCTTCCCGGGCATGTTTATATCCAGAAAAAGTATATCATAGGTATCCTTTTTACAAAGTTCGAATGCCGCGTCCGTGTTGGTGGCTGTATCGATCACCGCCTCCGGATCAACATCCGATACCACCATTGAAAGATCCCGGATCGCCGCCGGTTCATCATCAATGATCAGATATTTCATAATTGCCTCCTTTGTATGCGTTCCATCTCCCTTGGGGTTCTCCTGTCCTCTTCTCGCCAAATAGATTATATCAAAAGGCTCCCTTATGCAAGCATAGGAGTTCGATTTTTCCCCGTTTTGTTTCTTCGGAGAACAAGCTCGATTCCGCTTCGCTTCATCTCGCTTGGGCTTCTCGCCAAATAGATCGCATTAAAATAACCCCTTTATGCAAGCATAGGGGTTCGATTTGTAGTTTTGTTTCTTCGGAGAACAAGCCCGATTCCGCTTCGCTCCATCTCGCTTGGGCTTCTCGCCAAATAGATCATATCAAAAGGGCTCCCTTATGCAAGCATAGGGAGCCCTTCGATATGATCTATTTTTCTCCGAAGAAACAAAATCGCCTCGCAGGGAATACGAGGCGATGGGGAGAGAGGAGTCCAGAAAATTATGAACTCACATGCGAAGTATAGCACACGCAACCTTACAACAACCTTACAAATCCCTTTATAATAAAATTGTTTTTACAAAAGTACAATTCGAAGCTATTTCAACGGAATGAATACCTTTGCCACTGTTCCGCTTCCCGGGGAACTCATGATATCAAGTCTGCCGTTACACATAAGCTTAAGTCTTTCCCGCAGGTTTATCACACCCACATGGGTGTGGGGCTCGTCCCCCGATATAATATCATCAAGTCTGGATATATCAAAACCCACTCCGTCATCTCTTACCTCTATAACATGGTATTCTCCCCTTGTATCACATTTGATAACCACCGTGCCCTTGCCAATGGTATCTCCTCTGATGCCGTGCTTTATGGCATTTTCCACCAGGATCTGCACCGTGAAGGGCGGGATCATGAAATCCGTATCTATGATCTCTTTTTCAATGGTAAGATTATCCCCCATCCTCTCCTTTTCCAGATACAGGTAACTTTCCACTGTGGCAAATTCCCGGGAAGCCGATATGCACTCCGCTTCATTGATAATATCCAGACTTCCCCTTAAAAATTTGGTGAACTCATTAAGCACCTCTCTGGCCTTGGAATCCCTTGGAATATAGGATCTGATGGTAGTCAGACAGTTATATATGAAATGAGGCTGGATCTGGCTGTGATAAAGCCTGACCCTCTCCTCGGCTGCCACCTTTTCCCGAGCCACCGTATCCGCCGAATATTCCAGCTCATGAACCACCACAAGAAAGATAATTGCCAAAGTGTCAGCAATGTTGTAAATGGATATCCCGTAGAACATCACCTGAATTACAACTCCGATTATAGGCAAAAAAACCATGCCAAGTGTAGCCACCATTTCCAGCTTTCTTATCACCTTGCGGTTTTTCATTATCCTGAAAAAAAGCAGAAACATCATCAACTCCACCAGCGCCATGGATATCCAGTAAGAGTCCAGACGGTAGTACCGGTTGTGCTCGTCAAAGGCATAATAGAATCCGAATATTCTGGATGCAGTAAGAAGAATGATCCCGATAATCGCTATAAGATATGACAGATTTTCAGTCCACTTCGCCTCATGTCCGCCCCGGATTTCTATGAGCCTGCCTATATGTGCCACTGAAAAGGATGCCAGTACATAGCCGCCGAAAAATACCACATAATTCGTGACTCTGACCATAACATAGCCAAGTTGAGTCTCCATTCCACGATAGTAGTATGCCAAGGATTCAGCTAAATTGATGGCCGCATCCGATAATAGTATTCCTATGAGTGAATAGGCAGCCTTTGGCTCAAAGGATCTGGTGGCATACACACACAGTGCAGCAATAAGACAAAACAGCGCCCCCCAGGTCTCAAATGCAATATGAAAATACTGAATCGCAGTCAAAATTCATTCCTCCCATGTTACTCAGCTCATGAAATGATAACATGATTTCTGATATTATACAATATAAAGCAAGCGGCTCCCTGTGACAGGAGCCGCCCGGAAAGAGACAGGGGACACCCATCTCATTTAGCTTTCCAATTCATTTTAAAGTGATTTATACAGTCAACGGTTCAGCCGAATGCTCACTCCTGTACTTCGTAAGCTCCCTGGTAAACTCATCATCCGATAAGCCGACTCTTTTCATGGCATCCTCCCGATTCAGCTCTCCGGTATTTACCATGTCAAAGATCAGGCTGTATGTCACCTGCCGGG
>CAMOZG010000050.1 GCA_946630825.1 uncultured Lachnospiraceae bacterium | reverse complement strand
TATATCTCCTTAATGACCGCTTTCTCATCCGGTCTGCCCATGGCATCACCTATCTTTTCAATGCACTCATATACCTCGGGCAAAAGCTCCTTCATCTGCTTTAGTATAACTGATGCCTTCCAGACAAACATCCCGGAATTCCAGGCGTAGTCGCCGCTTTCTACATATTTTTTTGCAGTCTCGCTATCCGGCTTTTCCTTAAACTCCAAAACCTTTGATGCCGACAGACTGCCGCCTTCGCCTCTGTCGTATCTTATGTATCCATATCCCGTGCAGGCAAAGGTGGGCTCTATCCCCAGAGTCACCAGACAATCCTCACTGTCCGCCACATTACAGGCATATTTCAAAACCTCCTCAAAGGCTTTTTGATCCCTGATAAAGTGATCGGAGGGAAAGATCGTCATGATGCCGTCGCCGTATTTTTTGATGATCTCCATGGCTGCATAGCCTATACACGCTGCGGTATTTCTGGCGGCAGGCTCAGCCAAAATGTGGTCAGCCTCGATTCGCCCTGTCACAGTCACCGCCGCCTGCATACCCGGCACCTGATCCACATTCGTTACAATAAAGATATCCTCTTTGTTTGCTATGCCGCAGATACGGTCTACCGTCTCATTTATCATGCGGTCTTTGCCGCTTAAATTTAAAAGCTGCTTTGGCATGGTATGTCTGGACAACGGCCAGAATCTGGTGCCGCCGCCTCCCGCCATGATAACACCGTATACTTTCATCCCTGCTCCTTTCATCTCAAACTATATATGCGTTGCGATCAGCTCACATCTGCCCTCGATATGCACCACCTTGCGGCCTGCCGATATGAATATACTTTCCCCTGCCGCAAATTCCATACACTCTTCTTTAGTATAGATCTTTCCCGCGCCTTCGAGTATCACAACAGACATAAAGGTCGCATCATCCATACGGATCTGGATCTGATCGCTGATATCGTACTTCACGGATTCAAAATACTTACACCTGCAAAGTGTCTGTACGATGTTTCCCTCATTGTCCCTTACCGGTTCAGAATAACCGTATGAATTATTTATATACTGCTCGGTATCCACCACATCAAGAGCCTTTTCTATGTGAAGAGGTCTCTTTTTTCCATCTTTATCCACCCTGTCGTAGTCATAAAGCCTGTAGGTGGAATTGGAGGACTGCTGTATCTCACAGACAAAAACTCCGCTTCCTATGGCATGAATGGTGCCGGTTGGAATAAATATCACATCACCTTTTTTTACACTCACCTCATTTAATATCTCAGTAAGAGTGCCATCAAGAAGTCTTTTTTTGATCTCATCCTTGGTGGTGCTTCTGTTTAGTCCACAGTAAAGTGTAGCACCGGGTTCTGCATCCATCACATACCAGAGCTCATTTTTCCCAAATTCACCCTCATTGACATAGGCATAGTCATCATCCGGGTGGATCTGGATAGAAAGCTTGTTTTTTGCATCAATAAACTTTACCAAAATAGGAAAACGGTCCATGCTCTGGCTCTTCCACCCAAGGACCTCATCACCGTATTCCATGACAAACTTGTCGAAACCAACCCCGTCAAACTGTCCGCCTGTTATGGTGGAGGGTCCTGCCGGATGTGCGGAAAGCTCCCAGGACTCAGCGGTAATATCATAGGGAGTGTCCTTGTCATACACATCCTTAAGCCTTGTACCGCCCCAGAGGTAGTCCTTGTACTCGGGATGCAGTCTGTAAAGTGTGGGCAAGGCAGATGAAGTCTCCGAAACGGAGTAGACCATATCCTGCTCCTCTATCTCGGCTCCGGTATCCACCTCAATAGCCACCACCTCACTGTCAGTGGCATTATATACCCTGTGGATCATCCCGGGTAAAATATTGATGCCTTCTCCCTGGCCAAGCTCCACCGTACGGTCCACAAGCTCTATCGAAAGCACTCCGCTTACCACGGAGTAGTTTTCATTTCTTTTTTCATGAGTATGACGGGAGATAGAGCCGCCGGGATAGACCACTATCTTTCTGACTCTGTATCCGGGCTCACGGTGGATCACCTCCCGGGTGCCCCATTGACGGTAGGCTATGGGACTGGTAAAAAAATAATCCCCTAATTTTCCGGCATGATCGTGTATGATCTCCCTGATCCCCTCAGCCCTTCCCCGGGATGTAACATACAGGGCATCCGGTGTGTCCACCACATAGGCATCACTTATGTCGTTTATGACTATAGCCCTTCCGGTGGATGTACTGAGTACATCCGTGCCGTCACAGTCCCGTGTGATGATGGGGGCATCACCGTTATTTCCAATTACCTTTTTCACAGAGGCAAAATCCGAAACATCACTCCAGTCGCAGCGAAGTCTTATGACAAACAGGTTTTTTGCCTCCTCTAAAAGCAGCTCCTCAATACTTTTTTTAGGCACATCAGAAAAAAGCCCTGCCTCAAACAGAACCGTGTGGGAGTCCACTATATTGGCCTGGTCGTAAATGGGACGGAGTCTCCTGGCAAAATCTCCTCCGGCTTTTTTAATACCTTCAAGGAGCACGCCGCACCGTGCCATTATCATTCCGGAATTCCAATAGACATTCTCATCTGAAAATATGCTCTTTGCAAGCTCTGCTTTTGGTTTTTCCAAAAACTGTGTTACCCGGTTTCCTTCATGTCGTATATATCCGTAAGTCAGCGACGGGGATTCCGGTGTGATGCCAAATAATACTATGCCTCCAGCCTCACTTAGCCTTTTGGCTTCGTAGACAGAATCCGAATAGCTCTCCGGGGACATGACAAGATCCGACGGCATGATCAGAATTTCTTCATCTTCATGGTATGACATGGCAGCCAGTGCCACGGCTGCTGCCGTACCCCAGCCTTTTTCTTCGAGGATCACCTGATAGGATGATCCGGCAAAGCTTTGCATCTGATTTTCCACCGTATCCCGGTAGTCTTTGTTTGTAATTATCAGAAAGCTGTCACACAGCGGCAGATTCCTGGTTATGGTATCCTGAAAAATAGATGTATCTCGTCCAAGCCGTAAGAATTGCTTCGGATCGTTTTTTCTGGACAGGGGCCAGAGTCTGTCCCCTGAACCTCCCGCTAAAATCACGCACTTCATTTAACAATGTTGCCTTTATCTAAAATATTGGTTCCCTTATCAAAAGCCCTACTCCCCAAGCTTTATCACATCCTCCTTCATGGATGCCAAAAGACCGTCGGCATCCTCTATGCTGCTGCCCTTTACCCCATAGTAATACTTGATCTTCGGCTCGGTGCCCGAGGGTCGGATGCAGCACCAGAAATCATCCTCCAGCTCATAGTACAGCACGTTTGACTTGGGAAGCCCTGTAGGACTCTCTTCTTTTGTAATCAGATCCCGTCTGATGCCGCTTGCGTAATCCCGGACTGCCAGCACCTTTTTCCCTGCCATGGTCTCCGGCGGGTTCGCCCTTGCCGCATCCATGATCCCGTTTCGTTTTTCCTCTCCATCCTTGCCGGGGAGAGTCATGGTGAAAAGTCCCTCACGGAAATACCCATAGCGCTCATACATATCGCACATGGCATCCCAAAGACTCCAGCCCCTCTGTTTGTAAAAGGCTGCCGCCTCGCAAAGAAGCATCACCGCCACACATGCGTCCTTGTCCCTGGCATAGGTGCCTGCCAGACATCCGTAGCTTTCTTCCAGACCGAAAATATAGTGGTAGGTCTGGTTTTCTTCAAACAATCTGATCTGCTCACCTATATATTTGAATCCGGTAAGTACCTCTACCACATCCACTCCGTAGTTTTTTGCCACCTGCTTTGCCATATCCGTAGTTACTATGGTCTCCACAAGTGCAGGATGGGTAGGCATGACTCCCAGATTATCCAGCTCGCTTAAAATATACTCGGCTATTATCATGCCGGACATATTTCCCGTAAAGGGAATGTACTCATTTGTCTTTGTGTCCTTGCAGTATACTCCCAGTCTGTCGGCATCAGGATCGGTGGCAAGCACTATATCCGCATCCACCTTTTTTGCCAGCGCAAGCGCCAGCTCCCATGCCTCGGGTGCCTCAGGATTAGGGTATGGCAAAGTGGGAAACTCTCCATCAGGAGCCTCCTGCTCCCTCACCACATGCACCTTTTCAAATCCCAGTTCCTTAAGGATCCGCCTCACCGGCTTATTGCCCGTACCGTTAAAGGGGGTGTAAACAATGGTAAAATCCGCTGCCGCTTCCCGGATTATATCCGGGTGTATGGACTGCTTTTTTACCTCACGGATATAGGCATCATCAATCTTTTCTCCGATATCCTTATACAGTCCTGCTGCCCTTGCCTCTGTCTTTGACATGGTCTTTACAGCGGATATATCCGTTACCTTTGCCACTGCCTCAAGTATATTTTTATCATGAGGCGGCGTGATCTGGGCTCCGTCCTCCCAGTAAACCTTGTAACCATTGTACTCTCTGGGGTTATGACTGGCGGTCACCACTATACCGGCTATGGCATGAAGCTCCCTCACTGCAAAGGAAAGCTCCGGGGTGGGTCTTAGGCTTTCAAACCGGTATGTTTTTATTCCGTTTGCATTTAATACTAAAGCTGCCTCCCTGGAAAACTCAGGAGACATCCGGCGGGAATCATAGGCTATCACCACACCGCGGTCGGCTCCGTCCTGGGAAAGGATATAATCAGCCAGTCCCTGGGTCGCCAGTCTGACTGTATATATGTTCATGCGGTTTGTACCTGCACCAATGACTCCTCTTAAGCCACCTGTGCCAAACTCCAGATTCCGGTAAAAGCGATCCTCTATTTCAGCTTCGTCAGTAAGAGCTAAAAGCTCCTCCTTTGTCCGCTCGTCTATATAGGATGCCTCGCACCATTTTTCATACTCCTGCCGATAGCCCATATATTACCTCCGGTCAAATGATCCATCTGAGACCCCGGCAGGGATCCCGGATGGATCACACTCTTTTCAATCTGTAATTACTTGCCTAAAAAAGCCTTTACCTGCTTTACTATACCATCGCAATCCAGCTCGTACTTATGCAAAAGCTCCTTTGCGGGACCGGACTCTCCAAAGGTATCATAGACTCCTATCCTCTTCATGAGAGTAGGACATTTCTCTGAAAGCACCTCAGCCACTGCTGAACCAAGTCCGCCATTTACCCAATGCTCCTCAATGGTAACGATCTTTCCTGTCTTTTTGGCAGTAGCTAAGATCAGTTCCTCGTCAAGGGGCTTGATGGTATGGATGTTGATAACCTCTGCATTTATTCCTGCCTCTGCCAGCACATCTGCTGCAGCCAGTGTCTCGCCAACCTCCAGACCGGTGGCAATAAGGGATACGTCACTGCCCTCTCTTAAAAGCACACCCTTGCCGATCTCAAACTTGTAGTCCGGTCCGTCATTTATTATGGGAACAGCCAGACGTCCAAATCTCATATATACGGGACCATCATGGAGATAAGCTGCCTCCACTGCTGCCCTTGCTTCTATGTCATCTGCCGGGTTTATTACCACCATACCCGGAAGCTCACGCATAAGGGCAATATCCTCCAAGCACTGATGGGAAGCTCCGTCCTCACCTACTGAGATTCCGGCATGTGTGGCACCGATCTTCACATTGAAGTGAGGATAGCAGACTGAGTTTCTGACCTGCTCGTAGGCACGTCCTGCCGCAAACATGGCAAAGGATGAACAAAAGGGGACCTTTCCTGTGGCTGCCATACCTGCTGCCACGCCCACCATATTGGCCTCCTGAATACCACAGTCTATATGTCTTTCGGGAAATTCCTTTTTAAAAACTCCTGTTTTGGTGGCAGCCGCAAGGTCTGCATCCAAAACATATACGTTGTCATATTTTTTTCCAAGCTCAACTAACGCATTTCCATAGCTGTCCCTGGTTGCAACTGCTTTTTTATCAGACATTTGCCTCTACCTCCTTTAATTCCTTCATGGCCTGCTCGTACTCCTCATCATTGGGAGCCTTGCCATGCCAGCCTACTGAGTTTTCCATGTAAGATACGCCCTTACCCTTAACAGTCTTCATGACAATGGCTGTAGGCGCACCCTTTGTCTCGCGGGCTTCCTTAAATGCTGCGGCAATCTGATCCATATCGTTGCCGTCAGCCACCTCTACCACATGGAAATTAAAGGCCTTGAATTTTTCAGCTATGGGATAAGGTGAGTTTACTTCTGTAATGGCACCATCTATCTGAAGGTTATTGTTGTCTACTATTACCACCAGATTGTCCAGCTTTCTGAAGCCGGCAAACATAGCTGCTTCCCATACCTGTCCCTCTTCGATCTCACCGTCTCCCAAAAGGGTGTACACACGGTAATCATCATTTGTAAGCTTGGCGGAAAGTGCCATACCTGCCGCCACGGAAATACCCTGTCCCAAAGAGCCTGATGAAGCATCCAGTCCGGGGGTGTGAGTCACGCAGGGATGTCCCTGCAGATATGAGCCTGTATGACGAAGGGTCTTTAGATCCTCCACCGGAAAATATCCACGGTATGCCATGGCTGCGTATAATCCCGGTGCTGTATGTCCCTTTGATAACACAAATCTGTCCCTGTCGGGATCCTTGGGATTCTTTGGATCCACATTCATCTCCTCAAAGTAGAGATAGGTAAATACCTCTGCTGCAGAAAGAGATCCTCCCGGATGTCCGCATCCGGCTGCGTGGGTACTCTCAATGATTCCCTGACGAACCTTGACTGCCATCTTTTTTAGTTCTTGTGTTGTCATTTTCCTCCTCCTTCTTTTAATTTACTGATCCATTCAGTGTGCCCTTTTTGCACATACATCCTCTAAGGATATCAGCAATATATTTTTAATTGCCGCTGCTGCTGTCTGGGCACTGGCATTAAACCCTGATTTTGAAAATATCACATAATATGTGTTTTCACTGGTCTTAAGATGCTTGGTAAGATCTATCAGCGACTTTAAGGTCGCCATATCAATGGGGTCATCATCATAGAAGCACCTGGCAAAAAGCATAGCCGGTTCCCCATTCCTCTCACCTATTGCAACCAGATCAAATCCGGCGGTGGTCATTTTCTCATCATCATTTTCCCACCAGTTACCCACCTCATAAAGCTTGGCGGGAAACTCCGGATCATCCGACTGCTGCATCAGATAGTCCTTGCAAACATGTATGAAAACCTGCCTCATGTAATCTGAGGTATGAGGCATGATCTCCTCCTCCAAAAGCTTTTTTCTCTCTCCGCACAGATACATATCCATATGGGGAGCAATAAATTTATACCAGAATATATCGCTTTCATTGACAATGGAGTATCTGGTTTTTTTTCGGTTATCCTTTTCCGTAATAGGGTTTTCTTTTTGAACTATCCCTATACTCATAAGCTTTTTCAGATAGGGAACTACCACATCCTTGGGCTTTTTAATGTCCTCGGAGATCTGGTTTACCCTGGTCTTTCCCGAGGCAAGAGTCAAAAGCAGCCTGTTGTAATATGACATCTCCCGAAGCTCCGTGGCGATCTGTTTTTCAGGCAGGACCCCCATTTCAGAGGTGTGCCGCAAAAACACGTTTTCCACAGAATGTGCCGGGTCTTTTTCAACCTGTTTTAAATAACAGGGCATACCTCCCGTCAGCCCGAAGTAAAAAACCTTTTCCTCCGCAGTGGACTCCGGGAAAAATCCGGCTGACTCGTAAAAATCCATGCATTTAAGCTCCATGGCTTCCGGGTCAAAATCCTGCCATATGGCACCGGCGGAAAGCATAAGCTTGTTGGCTGTCAGATATGAATCCTCGCACAGGATAAGCTTTATACCGTTACTGCTCCATTCATCCTTTAAAAATTTGTGTAAAAGAACAGCATAGCTTTCATCAGTTTTGGCAAAGTCTCCGTAATGGTCTATCACCAGTACATATCTGTCATCCTTTGCCAGCTTACCTATCTCTAAAAGCACTTCCTCTAAGGTCTTTACCTCACGGATATTCAGTACCTTTATCATCAGTTTAAGCTGCTGATCCTCTGTGGTCTTGTAAGCAGGAAAATATACTCCTTTGTGCTGCTCTAAAAGATGCTTTAGGAGTGCTGTCTTTCCGATTCCCTGACGACCGTATACGCAAAATACGCGCTTTTTATCGTCGGTCAAAAAATCCTCAAGCCTCCTAAGCTCCCTCTCTCTTCCAATAAACATATTAAAACCTTCACACCAAAGACTTTCTAAAAGTATTCCGTAATTGCCTCTACCGTCTCACGCCACTGGGTCTTTGCCCTGATCTTAGACTCTCCGTCTCCATCCTGTTTTCCATAGTTGCCGAATCCGGCGTGGTTTCCTCCGAATATCAGGTAGTCGTGGCTATTGTCCGCAGGCCAGTTGGACTTGTATTTTTCATAGTTGTCAGTATTTATGATCCTGTCCTCGCTCCCTAAGATCGACAGAAAATTAATGTCATCATCAATCTTTTGGATGGGATATGCCGCCAAAAGAATAAGGCCGCAAACTTCATCAGGGTGCTCTGCCGTGTACTCTGCCGCCACGGTGCCCCCCAGGGAATGTCCCGACATTATGTATTCTTTATAATCATATTTTGAGATTATGGATGATGCTTTGTCTTTTCCCAAAACAGCAATATGAAATGGCATATCTACCAAAAAACAATCATATCCCGCATCCGCAAGTCTGATCATAAGAGGTGAATATGCCTCGGTGGCAACCTTGGCTCCCGGGTAAAATATCACAGCTTTGTCTGTGCCCTGTCCGTCGAAGTAAATATAATCCATCTCTTTGGTTACCTTGACAGTATCACTTCCCTTCATGGCCTTCACCGAGTAGTAGCCATAGGAGTAATAGTTGCTAAGGTAGGTAAAGAGAAAAAAGACCGCCGTAACCATCAGTATTGCAATTATGCCAAGGAATGCCTGTAATCTCTTTTTCATAGTCTATAGTCCACGTTCCGGAACAGGCACCGCATCCGGTACATCCGGTATATCCTCCATCTGCTCTTCTTTTATAAGTCCCACATCCTGAGGGGCTTCTTTTCTTTTGATGATGAGCTTGACTCCCACTACATTTGCCACGATAGCAAGGCTGCCTTCTTCAAAAACCTCATCCTCATTCAAAGCTCTGGCTGTCCATTCCATACCATTGTACACAGCCCGTCCCGTATCTGCGTGATTGTCCACCCGCTCGATCACGCGAACCTCTCTTCCTATGGTCTCCTCGTAGTTTGTGCGGGTACGACGACTGTTCAGATATTTTATTGCCCAGGGTCTGGTAAAATACAAAAGTACAAAAGTAACTGCAAAAAATGTAAGTACCTGAAGCCACACAGGACCGTGAAGTGCATTTACCAAAAGAGCAGCCAAGGCTCCTCCTGTCAGCCATATGGATGTAAGCCCAACTGTCATAAGTTCCACTCCAAGTGTGATAATGGTCAGTATAAGCCATGTGATCATCCATGGATTCATAGTCATCCCCTCCCCATAGAAATCCAAAAAATACTGTTCTATCATTTTCTATCCCGGCTTCAGACAGTTTCAGGCTCCGGATATTCCACGTTAAAGGTTTCTACTGTAACCTTTTTCATGATCTGGGGCTCTGTGGGTCGGTCTGTAAAATCAGTCTTGGTCTCGGCGATTCCGTTTACCACGTCCATGCCGTCTATCACCTTTCCAAAGGCTGCATACTCGCCATCCAGATGGGGGGAGTTTTTGTGCATGATAAAAAACTGGCTCCCTGCGGAATCAGGGATCATGGTACGTGCCATGGAAAGCACTCCCGCCTCATGCTTCAGATCGTTCTTAAAGCCGTTGGAGGTGAATTCCCCTCTGATGGAATATCCCGGGCCGCCGGTGCCCTTTCCGTCAGGATCCCCACCCTGGATCATAAAGCCCTTTATCACTCTGTGAAAACCGACTCCGTCATAAAAGCCCTTTTTGATCAGTGATATGAAATTGTTTACTGTATTAGGGGCGATCTCCGGGTATAATTCCGCGCGAATGATCGCACCATCCTCCATCTCTATGGTTACAATGGGTAGTTCTGCCATTTTATGATCCTCCTTTTATGAGCCAAAGCCACAAGGCTATTATCAAGCTTATTTTTTCTGTAAAGTTCATTATAGCAGATTAGCACCATTGTAGCAATTTTCAATTTTATGGAGGAGTTTTTGTCTGTAAATACAGTGGTAGAAAAGTGAGTGGGATGGTATTCTGTAATCAGAGGCTCTTACAATCCTGCTGCTTTGGATATCCGGGCGGTCTCTTCCCAGGGCAGACCGCTGTCGTAGCTGTTATCTCCCAGATCCTCCAATAGCTTTTCCATTTCCTCATTGCCCATATTGTCGCGCCAGTCCCGGTAGAGATTTAGCCTGCGCACATACACTTCCCTGGCGTCATCCATAAGCTGATAGAAATCCTTTGTAGATCTTATGCTCTCATCCCAGGGATTCCACCATTCCTTGTGAAGCTCGTTGCAGGGATCATCATAGGCATGAAGCCAGTCATTTGAAATTATGGCTGACAAAAAAATGTGTTTGAAAAAGATCCGGTCAAAAAGCATCACGGCTTTTTTCTTTATTCCCCTTTTATCCACCATCCATTTAAAAAGATTTCTGGACATTGTTATGGCACTTTTGACATGGTGCACCTTCTGCCCCTGATTCGGGAAGGCATAGTTAATAGCCTCTGTAAGCAGTCTTGCCACCACATCCCGCTCCTTTTTTGAAACCTTTATAGTGTCATAATGATTGAACTGTATCGGTTCTATTCCTAAAAATTTCCTGACGTTATCGTTGTCTATATCGGTCTCCAAAAGTACATGCACACCGAAGCTCTCGGTAAATCTGCCTGCGTATTTGAATTTCTCCTGCCGCCAGCTAATATAAGGGTGGCAGATGGTATCTAAGGTATAGTGACCGATAAATCCCATGATATAGGCATCCGCTATATCCTGTTCTGCCTCGTCATTCATGGCAGCTCTTGCCAATAAAAGTCCCTCAAAGGTTTTATTTACATTGGACGCATGCATTGCCATGCCAATATTTTTCTTATAAAAAAGATGCGCCTGGGGTGAATAAAAAAACATATCCGGTCCCTGCTCCCCAAGGGAGAAAACCCTTGGATGCTGCAGCACGGAAGCCGGAAGCTTATCATCTTTTTTTAACATATCATAGGTTGTCTTACCCAAAAAATAGTGTGATCTGAACCCGGGCATAAATCTGCTCCCCTAACTAATAAAAGCCTTAACCTGCTCAAATATTATATCCATAAGTCTGACTCTGGCTTCCACTGAAGCCCATGCGATATGGGGAGTGATAAAAAGTCTCTCATCCTCCATCACCTTTGCAAGGGGGTTGTCGGATGCCATAGGCTCCTTTGACAGCACATCAAGCCCGGCTCCTCCTATTTTATTCTCCATGATTGCAGCAGCCAGGTCACTTTCAACTATGATGGGACCTCTGCCGAGATTTAGTAAAATTGCTGTGGACTTCATCTTTGACAATGCCCCACTGTCGATCAGACCCGCTGTACTGTCATTTAATGGCGCATGAATTGAAATGATATCTGAGGTGGAAAGAAGAGTGTCAAAATCCACCTCAGTATAATCTGACGTGTGATTTTTCCCAGAGGTAGAGTAATACTGTACCATGCAGCCAAAGCAGGATGCTATTTCCGCCACTCTGCGTCCTATGGTTCCAAGACCGATAATTCCCCAGGTCATCCGGGAAAGCTCATGGAAATTTTTTGCAAAATGGGTAAAGCTTCGATCTCCCATGTAAGCACCACTTGAAACGTACTTGTCATAATAAGGCAGATGCTCTAACAGATAAAATGCCATGGCAAAGGTATGCTGCGCCACGGTTTCGGTAGAGTACCCAGCCACATTGTGCCACTTGATATTTCTCTTTTTAAGGTAGTCCTTGTCCAGGTTATTTGTCCCGGTGGCGGTCACACATACAAGCTTAAGATTTTTAGCATTTCCAATGGTGTCCTCATTAATAAGGGTCTTATTGACGATCAAAACATCTGCGTCCACCGCCCTTTTTTCCACCTCATCAGGATACGTGAAGTCATAATATATGACCTCTCCCAATTCTTCAAACTTACTAAGATCTATGTCCTCTCCTATGGAGCTTCGATCAAGAAAAACTATTTTCATATCATCACCAAAAAATCCCGACAGCACAATTGTACTATCGGGAGGATTATTACATAGTGGTATATCCACCGTCTACGGGTAATTGAACTCCTGTCACGTAGGATGATGCCCGGGATGCTAAAAACAGCACTGCTGTATCAAGCTCACCCTCGTTGCCGTAGCGCTCAAGAGGGATCATTGTCTTGGCATTGGCCTGGAAGAAATCGGAATCCAGAGTTTCTTTGGTAAGGGGTGTGTAGAAGTAACCGGGGCAGATAGAATTTACGGTGATACCATATTTACCCCACTCACTTGCCAGACCTCGGGTAAGATTTACCACTCCGCCCTTGGCTGCATGATAAGGAGACGAAGGTGCCACCTTGTTGCCTACAAGTCCATACATGGATGCGATATTGATCACGCGACCGTACTTGGCAGGGATCATAGCCTTTTTCGCAACGGCGCGGGCAACCCTGAAGGAGCCAAAGAGATCAATATTAAGCTCATTGTAAAACTGATCGTCAGTAATGTCCTCTGCCGGTGCAACTGCTCCTGTTCCTGCATTGTTGACCAAGATATCGATCCTGCCAAACTTCTCCATAACCTTGTCCACTGCCTCATCTACCATGGCAGTATCGGTTATATCACAACGCACAGGGAAAGTCTCTACTCCAAACTCTTCAGATATCTCCTTTGCCACCTGCTCTATAAGCTCCTGTCTGCGCGCGATAGGTACTATCTTGCAGCCACAGGATGCAAGTGCCTTTGCCATCTGTACTCCAAGCCCCGTAGAGCATCCTGTAACAATAGCTACGTTGTCCTTTAAGTCAAAATAATTAGCCATATTAAACCCTCCTAAATTTTTATTATTTGAATTATTATATTACTTGAACAATCAAATGTCGATAATAATTCGCAGGGGATTAA
>CAMOZG010000049.1 GCA_946630825.1 uncultured Lachnospiraceae bacterium | reverse complement strand
CGAAAATCGAAGATTTTTGGGGATAAGGAGACGTAACGTAGTGAACGGCGTCGACAAAAAATGGGGTCCCCGAAAATCGAAGATTTTTGGGGAAGAGGAGCAATGACGTAGCGAAACGCATCTCACACGAAGTGGGAGATGCAAAAAGCGGAGTCCATTGCGACGACGTGGTGGGTATGGCGCAGTTGGTTAGCGCGCCAGATTGTGGCTCTGGAGGCCGTGGGTTCGAATCCCACTATCCACCCTTATAGGGATCAATTTTGATAATGGGTTTGTTGGGCTATCGCCAAGCGGTAAGGCACAGGATTTTGATTCCTGCATTCGTTGGTTCGAATCCAACTAGCCCAGTTCATATCCTCTCCACATTTGTAGAGGAGCAATGACGTAGCGAAACGCTGCACACCTTAAAATGGGGTAGAGGAGCAATGACGTAGCGATATGCTACACACCTTAAAATGGGGTCCCCGCAAAACGAAGTTTTGTGGGGAAAAGGAGACGCAACGGAACGAGCGTCAACCCAAAACAGGGGTCCCCGCAAAACGAAGTTTTGTGGGGTAGAGGAGCAATGACGTAGCGAAACGCATCTCACACGAAGTGGGAGATGCAAAAAGCGGAGTCCATTGCGACGCGGGACACTAGCTCAGTCGGTAGAGCACTTGACTTTTAATCAAGTTGTCGGGGGTTCGATTCCCCCGTGTCTCACGAGGTAAGCCTTCGAAAGGATTCTTTCGAGGGCTTTTTATTGCATTTTTTTGGCATTAGTTGTATAATACTGTCTGTTTGTGAGCACTTTGGCGGTTTAATACAATAAACAGTTATCAAAATAGTATAGCAATTTCTAATTAGCTACACTTTTTGACTTGCTAGAACTAGCCAATAGCAAAGCTAAGAATAAGAGGTGATATATTTTGAATCCAAAGACAGTCAGGTACATTATTAAGCGTTTGATTTTGGCGGTTTTCACTGTCTGGGTAGTTATTACGCTTACATTTTTCATTATGCATGCGGTGCCCGGAGGTCCCTTCCAGTCTGAAAAAGCGGTCTCTCCTGCGGCTCAGGCGGCATTAGAGGCAAAATACGGATTGGACAAGCCTTTGATGACCCAGTATGTCACATATCTTACGGATGTTATCCAGTTTCGTTTCGGACCTTCCCTTAAGCAGAGGGGACGTATGGTCATAGATATCATAGGAGACGGACTTAAGACATCAGCCAAGCTGGGTGTGATCGCCGCTTTTCTGGCGCTGATCATTGGCGTGGTTTTGGGTGCTGTGGCAGCATTGAGACGTAATACCGTTTTGGATCGTGTCATAATGATAATTACCACTGCCTTTGTATCCATGCCTTCATTCATCATGGGATCATTGCTTTTGGTCGCTTTTGCCATCAAGATCCATCTGTTTCCGGCAAACGGCTCCACGGCAGCAGGTCTGGTGCTTCCGGTGATCACTCTGATGCTTTATCCCATGTCTTATATTACCAGACTTACCAGAAGCTCCATGTTGGATGTGCTGGGCCAGGATTACATCCGTACCGCAAAGGCAAAGGGTGTATCGAGAAGCCGGATCATCTTTGGGCATGCCCTTAAAAATGCACTGACTCCGGTCATCACATACTTTGGACCCATGCTTGCATATATTGTTACAGGTTCACTGGTGGTGGAGCAGATATTTGCAGTGCCCGGTATCGGACGTGCTTTTGTCCAGAGCATCATCAATCGTGACTACACCCTTATTATGGGTACCACCATTGTGCTGGCTACCTTTATCGTTATCATGAATCTGGTCAGCGATATTTTGTACAAGGTGGCGGATCCCAGGGTAAATCTGGAGTAAAATAGGACATTTAATTTGGAAAGGTATAAAGTATGTCAGCAGAGAACAATATAAAAAAGAATCCCCTATCGCTGCAGGTGAACATGGATGACTTCATCCCTGCCACAGACAGTGAAAAGGAGTACATGGTTCAGATGCGTCCCTCCACCACCTTTTTCAAGGACGGAGTCAGACGCTTGATTAAAAACAAGGTGGCACTTGTAAGCTTTATCGTAATTGTGATCATCACACTCATGGCAATATTCGTGCCCATCTTCTGGCCTTATAAATATGAAAGTATGCTGGGAATGGTACCCGGTCAGCCCATGGACGCTTCCTTTAACAATCTGCGTCCCATGGAGTATTCCGTGACGGAGCAGGCAAAATTAGATGCAGGAGAAAAGGTATTCCCTCACCTCTTTGGGACAGATGCCCAGGGTCGTGACTACTTTATCCGTGTGGTCTACGGCACCAGGATCTCACTGGCAGTCGGATTTTTCGCATCACTTATCGTACTTGTAATAGGTATAGTGGTGGGTTCCATTTCAGGCTATGTGGGAGGCACTGTGGATATCGTCCTCATGCGTATAGTCGATATCATCTACTCACTGCCGGATATGCTTATGGTCATTCTTTTGGCATCCGTGCTTCGCCAGACACTTGATACGGCTTTGGTTGGGACTCCCTTTGAAAAGGTGGGCTCTAACATCATTTCACTTTTCATAGTTTTCGCCGTGCTTTACTGGGTGTCCATGGCAAGACTCATTCGTGGACAGATCCTTTCCTTAAGGGAGCAGGAGTACGTGCTGGCAGCCCAGACTGCTGGCGCCAAGGGCAGTTGGATCATTAAAAAGCATCTGATCCCCAACTGTATTTCCGTTATAGTTATTTCCACTGCACTGCAGATACCCAGTGCTATATTTACAGAAAGTTATCTGTCATTTTTGGGACTGGGTGTTAATGCCCCCATGCCTTCCCTGGGCTCTCTTGCCTCGGATGCGCTTAACGGCTTAAGCTCATACCCTTATCGGCTGGTTATTCCGGCAATAGTGATCTCACTCATTGTACTTTCCCTCAATCTGTTTGGAGACGGACTCAGGGATGCGTTTGATCCGAAGTTGAATGGTTAGTGAGGGGGAGTAAAAATGGCATTATTAGAAGTTAGAGATTTACATACATCATTTTTTACAGATGCCGGTGAGGTCCGTGCAGTCAACGGAGTATCCTTTGATCTGGATCACGGCAAGGTATTGGGTATCGTAGGAGAGTCAGGTTCGGGAAAATCCGTGACAGCCTACTCCATCATGCAGATACTGGCAGGTACCGGAAAGATAGTCTCCGGTTCCATTAAGTATGACGGCAGGGAGCTGGTAGGTGCCGGAGAGGATGTGATGAAGGACATCCGCGGCAACAAGATTTCCATTATTTTCCAGGATCCCATGACAAGCCTTAATCCTACCTATACCATTGGCAAGCAGCTTATGGAAGCCATCATGCTGCACACCGACCGCAACAAGGATCAGGCATGGGACAGGGCTGTGGAGATGCTTAAGCTGGTAAATGTCAATTCACCGGAAAAGCGTATGAAGCAGTACCCCTATGAGTTTTCCGGCGGTATGAGACAGCGTGTGATGATAGCCATGGCTTTAGCATGTGAGCCTGATATTCTGATCGCTGATGAGCCCACCACCGCGCTGGATGTGACTATTCAGGCAGGCATACTTGAGCTTATGAAGGACATACAAAAAAAGATGGGCATGGCAATTATTATGATCACCCACGATCTGGGGGTGGTGGCGCAGCTTTGCGACGAGGTCATCGTAATGTACGCCGGTTCTATCTGTGAGCAGGGTACGGAAAATGAGATCTTCTACAATCCCTGCCATGAGTACACCAAGGGTCTTATGAGATCCATCCCCACGGTGGACAGTGACGGAAGCCGCTTGGAGCCCATAACCGGTACACCCATAGATCTTTTGAATATGCCGGAGGGCTGTGCTTTTGCACCCAGGTGTGATGCAGCCATGAAGATATGTCTTAAGAAAAAATGTGAACGCATACAGATAAATGACATGCACCAGGCAGCTTGCTGGGTCAATGTCAAAAAGGCAGCAGAGGAGGGCAGACTTGATGACCTTACTGCAGCCATGAGTGAAACTGAAAGAGAGGAGGCTTTGGACAAATGAGTGATGGCACTATGACAAAGCAGACCGGGCAGCCGATCATTTCGGTTAAGCATCTGAAGCAGTATTTTGATATAAGTGACGGATTTTTAGGCTCCAGACCCCTTAAGGCTGTGGATGATATTTCCTTCGACATCAATGAGGGAGAGACCCTGGGACTGGTGGGTGAGTCAGGCTGCGGCAAGACCACAGCAGGCAGATCCCTGCTCCAGCTTTATAAGCCTACCGCCGGAGAGATTTTTTACCGGGGAAAGAAGATCGTCACCAAAAGCGATATAGCTGAGTTTAGAAAAAAAGCCACCATGGTTTTCCAGGATCCCTATTCATCACTGGATCCCCGTATGACCGTGGCGGATATCATAGGAGAGCCCTTAGACGTGCATCATATGTATTCCTCCAAGGAGGAGCGCAGGGAAAAGATCCTTACCCTGATGGAGCATGTGGGACTTAATTCGGAGCACGCAGCCAGATACGCCCATGAGTTTTCCGGCGGTCAGAGACAGCGTGTAGGTATAGCCAGAGCCCTGGCAGTGGATCCTGACTTTATAGTCTGTGATGAGCCGGTGTCTGCACTGGATGTATCGATCCAGGCTCAGGTGATCAATATGTTTGCCGAGCTTCAGGAAAAGATGAATCTTACCTATCTTTTTATAGCACATGATCTGCTGGTGGTCCGTCATATTTCAGACCGCATAGCTGTCATGTATCTGGGACATATGGTGGAGCTTGGAAAAGCCGAGGAGGTTTATTCCAAACCCATGCATCCCTACACCAAGGCGCTTATTTCAGCAGTGCCTGTTCCTGATCCCAAGGTGGCAAAGGCAAATAAGCGTATCGCACTTACCGGTGAGATACCCAGTCCTTTGGATGCACCCAGCGGATGTCCTTTCAGGACCAGATGTCAGTATGCCACAGAGCAGTGCGCGGCAGAGGTGCCTGAATTCAAGGAAGTGGAAAGCGGCAGATTCTGTGCCTGCCACAGGCTTTCCGAAATAAATTAGGTTTTCTTACCCAAGGAGGTATCAAAACAATACAAAAGCTACGAAAGGAGAGATTTTGATGAAAAGATTAGTAGCTCTTTTATTAGCCGGTACTATGATGTTTTCACTTGCGGCTTGCGGTGATTCAGCAAAGAACGGCGCAAACGAAGCCGGCAGCGACAGTGCTGCTGCAACCGACGCTGCACCTGCAGAGGCAGCAGACGGAGAACTCAATGTATGTCTGGCATCCGAGCCTGCCACACTTGATCCCGCACTTAACTCCGCAGTAGATGGTGGTACAGTTATACTTCATCTTTTTTCAGGACTTACAAAGTGGGAGAAGTCAGATAACGGCGGACTTGAGATCGTAAATGACGGCATTGCTTCTGAAGAAAAGACAGAAAACGAGGACGGTACAGTTACATATACCTACACTCTTCGTGATGACATGAAGTGGTCTGACGGACAGCCTGTTACCGCAGGTGATTTCGTATTTGCATGGAACCGTGCTGCAAGCCCGGAGCTTTCTGCTGATTATAACTACATGTTTGACGTAATAAAAGGTTACGCAGAGATGTGGGAGAGCGAGGACAGCGGCGAGGTGGACGAGGATGGAAATCCTGTTCCCAAGTTTGTAAATCCTGATGCAAAGCTGGCTGTAGAAGCTACAGACGACTCCACTCTGGTAGTTACACTTAATACGGATGTTCCTTACTGGAAGGAGCTTATGGCATTCCCCGCTTACCTTCCTGTACGTGAGGATGTGGTAGACAATGACGGTGCCTGGGCAGCAGATCCTTCCACCTATGTCTGCAACGGACCTTACACCATGACAGGCTGGGAGCACAACAGTGTGATTAACCTTACAAAGAATGAAAACTTCTATGACAAGGATTCTGTTACCATGCCTGCACTTAACTTCTATCTGTCAGATGATTCAAACAACATGCTGACAAACTTCCAGAATGGTGACTGGCAGATGATAGATGATGTACCCGTAAACGAGATCGCTGCTTTACAGCAGTCTAATCCCGACGAGTATTTCAACGAGGGTCAGATCGGAACCTACTATGTATGCTGGAACATCAATGAGGAGATCCTTCCTGCAGACTCAGGTCTTTCAGGAGTAGAGGCTGAGCGTGCCCGTGAGGAGATTAGAAATGCAGTATCACTCCTTATTGACCGTCAGTACATCATTGACAATATTGCACAGGGCGGACAGATCCCTGCATCATCATTCGTTGCCATGGGTATCACAGATGCCGATTCTTCACAGCAGTTCTATGAGAATGCCAACAAGGAAGCCGGCAACAGCTACGTAGGATACTTTGATGCTTCACAGGAGGCTCTTCAGGATAACTATGCAAAGGCTGTAGAGATACTTAAGAAGTATTACAACTTTGAGGGTGATAAGATCACAAACTTCCCTGCTATCGTATATCTGTACAATACCAACGAGGCTCACAAGGCTATCGCTGAGTACATCCAGACAGCTTTCGAGCAGGTTGGCATCAGCATGAAGCTTGAGAACCAGGAGTGGAATACCTTCCTTGAGACACGTAAGAACGGAGACTACTCCATAGCACGTAACGGCTGGCTTGCTGACTACAATGATCCTATTTCATTCCTTGATATGTGGACCACAGGATCCGGTAACAACGACGTTCAGTTTGGTAAGGGTGCCAACAAGCAGCTTGCTGCATACAGCATTGACCTGACTGACCTTGGCTATGAGGAAAAGATCGAGAATGGTACATGGGCTGATACCTATGATATGGTCATCTCAAAGATCAAGGCTGAGTCCGACAAGGATAAGAGATATGCACTCATGCACAAGGCAGAGGATCTGCTGATGAGCACAGGCTGCATCACTCCTATCTATTACTACACTGACCTTTACATGCTTTCCAACACAGTGGATGGATTCTATTCCAACCCTCTTGGATTCAAGTATTTCCAGGCTACAACTTTTAAATAAGCCGTAAAAAAACAGTGTTAAGTTTAAGCGCCGGAGGACAAATATAGTCCTCTGGTGCTTTTTTTTATGTCCGGTTTTTGATATAATTTACCTATATGTTTTTGGGAGGGGACGTTATCATGTCGGAAACAAAAAAAGAGATTC
Source organism: uncultured Lachnospiraceae bacterium (assembly GCA_946630825.1). GTDB lineage: Bacteria > Bacillota > Clostridia > Lachnospirales > Lachnospiraceae > JAILEN01. The sequence goes on along the minus strand of CAMOZG010000049.1, from coordinate 6,158 downwards.
TTGACAGTTTTCTTATGGACTATATCCTGGTCTACGCCATTGATCTGGAAAAGGATCACATCAGCTTATACAAAAAAACCGAGGAACAGGGAACCTTTGGTATGATGGAAGAGGGAGTGTATTCTGAGTTCAATGATACCTACACCAGAGAGCGGATACCCGAGGAGACCAGGGAATGGCAGAGGGAAAAGGGCACTATTGAAAATATACAAAAAGAACTGCAAAACCAGCCATCCTTTGAGATCAGCTATGCCACCAATTACGGTAAGTGGAGAAAGCTTACCTGGAGGGTGCTTGAAAAAAGAGGAGACATGGTGGTAAAGGCTCTTATGTGCTTTCACGCCCTGCAAAACGACAGTGAGGAATACTTCAATGAGATGCAGTCAAAGGAACTTTCCGAGATAAATGCCCACCAGCTGGATATGATCCAGGTCTTGGCACAGGATTTCCAGACCTGCTATTACGTGGATCTTGAGATGAATACCTTTGAGATCCTTCGGATGTCCGATTATATGCATGAAAGATATAAGAGAGCTTTTGAGACTTATCTGGAGTTTAACTACGAAAAGGCTTTCCATTTTTATATCGACAGGGATGTGGCGCCCCAGGATCGGGAGCGCATGATGCAGACGGTGGCTGTGGAAAATATAGTGGAGCAGATGAAGCATAACTCCAGCTATGGAGCCAGTTGTCTGGGGCGTAATGCCAATGACCAGCTTATTCACTACAGCTTTAAGTGGGTCAGGGTCAATGAGGATGACCCTACCAAGGTGATACTGGGTCATGCGGACACAGAGGCGGAATTTCAGGAAAATGAGCAGGCGAGAAAGACCCTGGAGGATGCCCTAAACCAGGCGAATCACGCCAATGAAGCCAAAAATGCCTTTCTTTCCAATATGTCCCACGACATCCGCACACCCATGAATGCCATCATAGGCTATACGGAGATCGCCCAGGTTCATTTGGATGACAAGGAAAAGGTGGGGGACTGTCTGGAAAAGATCATGACCGCCTCCCAGCATCTTTTGGATCTTTTGAATAATATCCTTGACATGAGCCGCATAGAAAGCGGCAGAGCCAGACTCATGGAGGACGAATACAGGATCTCCGAGCTTATGCACGATATATGGAGTATTGAGGAGACCCGTATACAAAAGAAGCGGCTGAATTTCCAGATAGATATGTCGGAGCTTAGGGATGATGCGGTATACTGTGACAAGATGCGCATGAGACAGATGTTTTTGAATTTTGTCAGCAATGCAGTCAAGTATACCCCCGACGGCGGGGATGTAAAGGTGACGATCCGCCAGAGAAAAAGCATCCTGCCGGGATACAGCCGCTATGAGGTCCGGATCAAGGATACGGGTATAGGAATGAGCCCGGAATTTGTTGACCGGATATTTGTGCCCTTTGAAAGGGAGCGTTCCACCACGGAAAGCGGTATCGAGGGCACGGGACTTGGAATGTCCGTGGCTAAAAGCATCATGGATATGATAGGCGGCACCATCCGTATCAAAAGCCAGGTGGGAGTGGGCACGGAGTTTGTGCTGGTATTTGATCTGAGGCTTCGTACCGGAAACCGTAACAAGACTATCGGCACCTCAGCAGAGGCAGAAAAGGAAAATGTAGTAGCCCCCTACCGCAACAGATTTGAAAAGGGCGGCTCCATCCTCTTGGTGGAGGATAACCAGCTTAACAGGGAGATCGCCAGAGAGATACTTGAAGAGGCGGGATTTACCGTATCCGAGGTGGAGGACGGTGATCTGGCTGTGGAGGCGGTGATGGCTTCAAAGCCCGGGGATATCGATCTGATACTTATGGATATCCAGATGCCCACCATGAATGGCTATGAGGCAACAAAGGAGATCAGAAAGCTTAAGGACGAGGAGCTATCCACCATTCCCATAGTGGCAATGACAGCCAATGCCTTTGAGGAGGACAAGCAGAGAGCCAAGGAGTGCGGTATGAACGGCTTTATCACAAAACCGGTGGTGATCGACCGGCTGCTTTCTGAGCTGGAAAAGCATTTTTAGTTCTGAACTTTCAGACAAATCAAAAATGGCACGAAATGGCTTATTTACTTGGATTTGACGAAAAATGGGCAAATAGGATTGCCTTATATCGGGTTAGTTGAAGCTATGTTCCACATTTGATAAAAAAATTATATCAGAATAGTGTGAAAATTGATAAAATTGTTGAAAAGTTGATAACTTTGGGTGGTTTTGGTTGATAAAATCACTGTCCATAGGTGTTGATTGATGTATCAACACGAGTTATCAACATTTACAGAGGTAATTTCTTCCATGTTTAATTCGCTTTTTACGACAAAAATCAAAAGATTTGCATATCTGGCTGTGCTGGCATTAGTGGTGTCCTCCACAGCCACCTTTATGATATTTACCCAAAGAGGGATGCTTTCCGGCACCTTTACCTTTTCCGCTGTTTCAATGATCTTATCCTATTCGGATCTTCTCATTATGTATGTGGCGGGACTCTGGGGGATAGTCCCCGCCATGGTATCATATTTATTGGTATTTACGGATGCTGCCATATATGACATTAACAGCGCCTACACCACCAGCGTATATGTATTTGCCATGGTGGGAGCCTATATGATGAGCAACCGTAAGGCATACAGACACATTTGGTCCACCGTGCTTTGCGGGGTTATCATGAACGGTATGCTTGGTGCGGTGTGGGAGATAATCGGCACCATAGCCGAGGGCGAGGGTTTGGGAGGCTTAGAGTGGTCTTCGCTCTTAAGTAATGAGGTATATGTAACGGGTGAGGTTGTTTTCTACTGTGTTACCATGTTTCTTTTTATGCGCTTTGCCCCCACAAAATTAAAAAGGATATTTCCCATGGGAGTAAATTACATAGAGGGTGATGAACTGGTCGGATTTATCAGGGATTACCGTTTTGTGCATAACTCCAGGATATCCAGAAAGCTTACCTGGATAGTGGTGGCTCAGGCACTTCTTTTGGGAGTCGCGGCATCATCCTTTGCGGCAGCCCTCATGCCCTCCGTGGCGGATGAGGTGCTTTCGGATACCGCAAGTGATATGCAAAACTTTTTTGAGAGAAAAAAGCCCTCGGATGCGCCGGATGTGGGAGAGAGGCAGGATCCCTCCGACAGCGGTACGGACGAACAGGATACATCATCAGAGACCTCAGGGGATGAGGAAAGTAAGAGTATCAGAAAAACCCAGCATAGTCTGAGACAGAGTGTGGTGGCTCAGCAGAGATTTATTTTCAATAATGCGGGTGCTGCATTTATCATGAAGCTCATTATGATGATTCTTAATATGGCGATCCCTCTGATAGTTTTGGAAACCGCCGCCGTCCAGTGGCTGGTGGCAAGACCCATTACAGCTTTGGCAAACTCTTTGGAGGGCTTTTCCGGTGCAGACAGGATAGAACAGGAAAAAAAGCTGAAAGCCTTGGAGGGAATGAGGGTTAAGGGACACGACGAAATATCCCAGCTTTATGACAGTATCTCGGACATGGCGCATCAGATCAATGAAAATGTGGATCAGATCCTTCGGGAGGCAGAACTGGAAGAAGAAGTCCGGGTGGCGCAGCGTGCCAAGGAATCCCAGGCAAGCTTTTTAAACAATGTATCCCACGAGCTTCGGACTCCTATAAATGCTGTCTTGGGACTGGATGAGATGATAGTCAGGGAAAGCCGGGAGGAAAATATCAGACAGTATGCCAATGACATCCAGAGTGCGGGCAAGAGTCTTTTGGCACTGGTTAATGATATTTTAGACTCCAGTAAGCTGGAGGAGGGCAAGATGGAGATACTGCCGGTGGAGTATGAATTAGGCAGTCTGATAAACGACATTGTAAATATGATAGCCGTAAAGGCAAAGGACAAGGGGCTGGAGTTTAAGCTGGACGTGGATGAGCATCTGCCCCATATACTCTATGGTGATGAGATCCGTATCAAGCAGGTGATCGTAAATATCCTTACAAATGCGGTGAAGTATACCATGGAGGGCGGTTTTACCCTGGATCTGGGATTTAGAAAGCTTACAGATGATGATATTATGCTTACCTGCAGCGTGGCTGATACGGGAATAGGGATAAAAGAGGAGGATATGGATAAGCTTTTCTCCAGATTTGAAAGGATAGAGGAGAGCAAAAACAGATCCATAGAGGGCACCGGACTGGGGATGAATATTGTCCAGCAGCTTTTAGGACTGATGGACAGTGAACTTCACGTAGAGAGCGTGTACGGCGAGGGCTCCACCTTTTCTTTTGAGGTAAAGCAGCGGGTGGTATCCTGGGATGAGATGGGAGATTTTGTGGAAAGCTACCACAGATCTTTGGAGAGTGCCGGGGAGTACAGGCAGCAGTTTACAGCTCCTGATGCCCTTATTCTTGTGACGGACGATACCCCCATGAATCTTACGGTGATCCGGGGACTTTTAAAGCCAACCAAAATTCAGATAGATACTGCAGAAAGCGGGTTCGAGACTTTGGATATGATCCGGAAGAAAAAATATGACCTTATCTTTTTGGATCACAGGATGCCGGAGATGGATGGTATCGAGACCCTGCAAAAGATGAAGGAGCTTAAGGACTGTATCAATGCTGATACTCCCGTTATTTCCCTTACTGCCAATGCCATATCCGGTGCTAGGGAGACATATATGGGAGCAGGCTTTGTGGACTATCTTTCAAAGCCCATAGACAGTGTGAAGCTGGAGCGGATGCTGATGGAATACCTGCCGGATGACAAGATCATCATGGTGGAGAAAAAAGAGGCAGAGCACAAGGAGGATCTGCCTGTTGGCGCTGATCTGTCCGTGACAGATGTTGATGTCAGAGATGAAGCCGGAGATCATGATATCAGTGATCCGGCGCTGGCAGAGTTTGCCGCCATTCCCGGCATCATGTATCAGGAGGCTTTAAAAAACTGCAGTAATGAGGATGTGCTAAAGGAGGCAGCCCTGGATTATTCTAAGGATATACTTAAAAAAGCCGATATGATAGAGCAGTATGCCGATTCAAAAGACTATGCCAATTACACCGTGCTGGTCCATGCGTTAAAAAGCTCATCACGGCTCATAGGCGCCATGAGTCTGTCGGATGAGGCGAAGTATTTAGAAGCCTGCGGCAATGGTGCGGCATCAGGGGATGAAAGGGCAATGGCGGAGATTGGGCGGCGCACCCCCATGATGCTTGAGGTCTACAGGGGTTATTATGAATTTATGGCTCCCATATTTGGACTTCCGGCTCAGGATGTGATTGATTCGGACGAGAGACCTGTGATCTCTGATGAAAAGCTGCGTGAAGGGATCATGTGTCTTAAGGATCTGACAGAGGCATTTGACTTTGATTCCATGGAGTGTGTGACAGCCATGCTGGATGAATACCGTATGCCTGAGGATTTTGTATCGGATTATGAAAAGATCAAAGCTCTGATCCACGACGTGGACCGGGCAGCACTGATGGAGAAGCTTAACAGTTTATAATATCTATGTATTGATTTGTGATTCAACTAATATAAAATGTTTTTTTGACCCGGTGGATACCTAATATAAAGGGTATTTGCCGGGTATTTTTTTGTGTTAAAAGCCGCTGCAAATCTGGCGCCAAGTCCGCTGGGGGCGGACTTGAATTTGGAAAATGTGGATTTTGGATTGTTTTTGATTTAGTACAATTCGCCCTCGGAAAAAGTGGGGGGGTATCGAATAAGTAGTTGTAACCGAGGAGCTCTGGGGCAGATCCTTTCCTTTCTTTCTTACCGTGGAAGGGTTTTGCAAGGATCCCAACTGCGGTTTTGATCTGCCACAGACTCCATTTTAACCAGGGAAACGACAATCAAGGGCAAAATATCCGAAGGGCAATATATACCGGTGGGCTTGGAACCCATCTACGTAGAAGCCCAAAGGCATGACGCCCGGCGGACAACCCATCTACATATGATCCGACATCAGTCAGCGCATACCATCTACTATCCTTATCAAAGGATCCATGCCTGACAGATTGAGAATCAAATGCCCGTGATGATCGAATCCCCCAAGTGCAAAATGCACAGAAAGGACGTAGAAGAGAATGAAGCTTAAAAAAATTCTCGCAGTAGCTCTGGCAGCTACAACTGCACTTTCTTCAGGCGTGGCTTATGACATGCTTGGTGCAAGTGCAAACAC
>CAMOZG010000048.1 GCA_946630825.1 uncultured Lachnospiraceae bacterium | reverse complement strand
ATTTTGCAACAATATACAGGGACAATGCACAAAAGACAAGATGAGTAAGCCTAAAAATGCGGTAGACATCACAGAAAAAGGAGGACATCAATGAAGGTTGAGTACAAGGCTGTGCTAAGTTCTGAGACCATTGAAACATTTTCAGGTCAAATGAACCAATTCATGGAGGAGCAGAAGAACGAGAAAGAACTCCGTATGCGTATACGGTACTACGTGGAAGAGCTTTTGCTTCGCATGCAGGACAGGTACAAAGATGGATTGGAGTGCCAGTTTTTTATCGGTAAGCGTTATGGATCTCCACTGATCGAGATCAAGTGGCGTGGAGAATCCTACGATCCAAGGGAAGATAACAAGGGGCTGTTCATGGATGATGAACACTCTACCTGGTTTATGAGTCAGTTGTCTCAGGTAGGTCTGATGCCTGCATGGCGTTATTTCCGTGGACAGAACAGATTAAGCCTTACGGTTCGTCAAGAAAAATACACAGTCTTAAAAGGGATGGTATACGCATTGGTGGGAGCAGCGGTTTTTGGCGGACTCGGACTTGCCTTTCTCCCTTCCGAAACCTGTATGTTTATCAGTGAGAATATTTTAGATGCAGCCTTTTCCTCGGTGCTTGGTTTACTTACCACCTTTGCCGGGATCATGATCTTTTTATCCATTACCACCGGTATCTATGGAATAGGAGATATGAATACTCTGGGTGTACTTGGAAAAAGTGTTCTGACCCGTTTTTTATTGGGGACCTTTGGCGGAGCTGTTTTGGCGGCTACTGTTATGTTTCCCTTCTTCGATTTCATGAAGGGAGCAGGGGGCGGTGGAAACGGATTTTTGGACCTTTTGGAAATGGTCCTTGCCATTATTCCCTCAGATCCCATAACTCCATTTTTAAAGGGTGATTTCATGCAGATCATAGTTTTAGGAGCGGCATTTGGTATTGCTGCACTGATCTTAAGCGATCAGGTTCCCACCTTCCGTAATTTCTTGGATGAGGCAAATAACCTTGTACAATGGGTCATGGAAAAGGTATGCGGCATGATCCCCGTAATGGTATTTTTTATGATCCTGTCACAGATCTTAAGTGGAAAGATCGGTACATATGTAACGGCAGCAGGACTTCTTTTAAAGTATCTGATACTTTTTGCAGTGGTCCTTGCTATAGACTTTTTCATTGTATCCTACAAACACAAGGTGTCACCGAGCCTGCTTTTAAAAAAGCTTTTCCCCTGCTTCCTTACAGGACTTACCACTGCCTCCGGTGTGGCGGTCTTCGGTAAAAACGTCAATACCTGTAAGTCGGATCTGGGTGTGGACAGTAAGCTGACAGAGTTTGGAGTACCTATGGGCAATGTGCTTTTCATGCCTTTCCCTGCCATGAGCTTTTTGCTTTGCAGCTTCTATCTGGCTGAATTGACCGGTACTGAGGTGACTGCCCCCTGGACCATTATGGCTATATTTGTTGCAGCACTTTTAGGTCTTGCCATGCCGCCGATCCCCGGTGGATCCCTGACCTGCTTTGGTATCCTTATGAGTCAGTTGGCAATACCTCATTCGGCTCTCGCTTCCGTAATGGGAATAGCGGTTCTTTTCGACTTCCTCGGAACTGCCGGTGATGTTGCCTTTATGCAGATGGAACTTGTAAAGATCGCAGGAAATCTGGATATGCTTGATGTGGATGTGCTGCGTAAGAAAACGAATTAAAGCGTATAGTTAATTGAACAAGTAAGAAGAACGGCCTGCCTGGTGAGTAGCAATAACTACTTCACCGGCAGGCTGTGAATTATTCATTCACGGATATACTATATTCATAATGTGTGGTCAAAAGTTATCACAAAATGAAGAAAGGTATAACGAGGGATATGGGAGATAATAAAACTGAGATATATAATACAGGTTGCGGTAAAATAAGAGGTGAAGACCTTGGGGAAGCCCTGCTGTTTCGGGGTGTGCCATATGCTGACACCGCAAGGTTTGAAAAGCCGATCCTTACAAAAAAGTGGGAGGGGGTACTTGAGGCAACCGGGCATGAGACGGACTGCTGGCAGCTTTCCGCTTTTTGTGATGAAGGGGATTCTTTTTATTACAAGGAATTTCGCGGGAAAAATCCTCCCACCGGGGTATTTGGTGATGGTCCCATGACCCTTAATGTTATAACACCTGCCATGACAGGAAAACGACCGGTGCTTATGTTTATCCATGGGGGATCCTTTGAGACCGGCACGGTGGGTGAGGCACCCTATGGGACTACTGTGGAATATGCAAAAAGGGATGTGGTACTTGTCAGTGTGGGCTACCGATTAAATGTTTTTGGTCTGTATGGCGGCACCAACAACCTGCTATATGATCAGATCTGTGCCCTGGACTGGATCAGGGAAAATATCTCCGCCTTTGGGGGAGATCCTGACAATATCACCATAATGGGACAGTCAGCCGGAGCCATGTCTGTAATGGATCTGCTGTGTTCGGATAAGCTTAAGGGAAAGGTGACCCATGCCATAATGATGTCAGGGGCAGGGGTAGTTCCAAAGGTGGCTGCACCCTTAAAAAAGAGTGAGGTGATGCCCTTCTGGCAGGAGGTCCGAGAAGCGGCAGGGGGAGACCCGGCAACAGTGGATGCAAAGAAGCTTTGGATGGCATGGCGGGATGTAAAAAAGAAGCAGAAGCCCATATACGGACTGCGTATCACCCAGCCCTGTATAGACGGGGATATACTAAGGGATACCCAGGGCGCCATAGTAAAGGGAGGAGGTCTTTTGGATGTTCCCATAATGGCGGGGATCACATCACAGGACATGATGCCCATGTTTATTCACAGTATGGCATTAAAGCTTGGGCTGGTCTGTGATAAGCAGGGGCACAAGCCGGTTTACGGATATCTTTTTGACAGGGAACTTCCCGGAAATTCATACAAGGCATTTCACGCATCTGACCTGTGGTATATGTTTGGAAATCATGAAAGATCCTGGCGACCCTTTGATGAAACTGACAGAAAGCTTTCTGCAGTTATGATGGATAATGTGGCGGCATTTTGCAGATCGGGTAAACCGGCAGATAAAAGCTGGCTTGCAATTTCAAAGAGTCAAAGGGGATTCAGACATTTTGACGGAATATCAGAGGGTATGTGCAGTGACGGATACTGTAAAAAGAAGATGATACATACCATGCTAAGGGATCCGGGACCGGCTTAAAATAAGTGAGCAAAGAAAAGGAGGCAAAAAATTATGCAGTGGATCATGCTCCGATCTGTCTACGAGCCAGTAAAAATGCCAAGCGGGTATCAATAATACATATCTGCTTCAATCTAATAGGTACGGCTTTGGGACTTACATTATTTTTTATAGCCAGATACATACTAAAGCTTACGTTTTTTGACGAGGCGATCACCCCCTTCATGGTGGCGGGAGTACATACTATTTTCAATGTGGTGACCACTGTTGTATTACTGCCTTTTTCAAAGAATCTGGTCAGCTTCTCAGAGAAACTGTTTAATAATGAGGATGATTATGCGGCAGAATTTCTGGATGAGAGACTTTTGAATACACCCACAGTGGCAGTGGAGGAGTGCAGAAGAAAGAGCAAGATAATTTTAAATGACACCATAGAGGCATGTATCGGATCCTTGCGTCTGGTGTTTGGCTTTGACAGTGAACTTAAGGAGAAAAATGAAGCTGTCTTTGCTGACACATCCGAAAAGATAAGTGCCTGTGAAGGCTTTTTGGGTAGACTGTACGAAAGCCCCTATTTATACAATGGTGAACAGGTGGCAAGCCTCATGTATAACTCGGGGGATATGAGCCGGATACTTGACTATGCGGCTGCCCTTCAAAAGATAGCTGAGAAAATTGAAAAGAACAATATCGTGCTGACCAAACGACAGAGCGGCTTCCTCTTAAGACTTAAGGAGGACTATATAGTATTTCTGGAAAAGGTCAGGGATGCATATCAGAATGAGGATCCTGAGGAATTCGAGCAGGTGATACAGGATACCGAATTTATGATAGACAGGGTCAAAAAGATCAGAAAAAAGCTTTTCAAAAAGGAAAAGGAGAAGGGCTTTGACAGGCAGTCAAGGCTGTATATTTCTGAAATGCTCTTCGACTGCAACAATATTTCCTGGCATATTTCCAATCTGATCGAGAATATGACAAAGGCACAGCTTTAAAAAGCTATAGTGAAAGCTTATAGGAGCATTGGGAGACTGAGATATGATACTGAAAACCGGGGATGATCTGGATCTGGAAAAGATAGCGGAAAGCGGACAGTGCTTCCGCTGGCGAAAATTAGAGGATGGGGCTTATATGATACCCAGCCGCGACAGATGCCTGATAATAAAAAAAACAGGCGAAGAAACGGCGGAGGGCGTGGCGGAATATGAGCTGGACTGCACCCGGGATGAATATGACAGTATATGGTCAGACTACCTGGATATGGGACTTGAGTACAGCCATATACGAGCCTTAGTGGATAAGAAAAAGGATCCGTTTTTGTATGAAGCCTGCAGGCAGCAGCAGGGGATCAGGATCTTAAAACAGGACCTGTGGGAGACTCTTATCAGCTTCATCATATCCCAAAACAGAAATATCCCTGCCATAAAGCGATCCATTGAGCTTTTGTGTGAAATGTGTGGGAAAACCCAAAAAAGTTCACGGGGAGATGAGTTTTTCACTTTCCCGGAGCCTGAAGATGTAGCAAAGCTTTCCATGGAGAAGCTGGATGCCTGCCGTCTGGGCTATCGGAGCCGTTATATACACGATACAGCTTGTGGAGTGGTGGAGAAGACCATATCTGCAGACAAGGCTGATTTTGATGGTCTTACGGATGAGGAGTGTATGGAAAAGCTTATGTCCATAACCGGCGTAGGAAAAAAGGTGGCATCCTGTGTACTGCTATTCGGACTTCACAGAATAGATGCTTTTCCCGTGGACGTATGGATAAAAAGGATACTTGAAAACGAATATAAGAATGGCTACCCCATGGAGGATCACCGCCCTTATAACGGGATCTACCAGCAGTATATGTTTGCCTATTACAGATCCATATCAGTATAAGAAATGGGGATTTATAAAAGAAAGTGGCATGAAGTGCATTGACATTGCTCTAACTAAACGATTATAATAGAAAATGGTCTTTGGACTTTAATGCTTTTTTGCATGGGCACCATGAAAGGGGGAGCTATGAAGGAAAAAAAGAGAAGCAAAAAACTGGTGTTGAACATTATCATGATCTCAGTGGCGGCTTGCGCAGCTATCGCTGCATTGCTGTCTATCTTTTCAGCAGTAAAGCTGTCCAATACCTACGACATGCTGATTGAAGAGACACTTACCACAGCATCCATTCAGATGGCGGATGAGATTGAACGTATGTATCCGGGTGAATGGTCTCTTGATGATGATGATGTACTTTGGAAAGGTGACAATGCTTTTAAAGGACAGTTTACAGGTGCTTTAAAGGAGCGTACCGGTCTTGACTACGCCATCTTCTATGACAACATTCGTGCCATTACCACTGTTGAGGGCTCACCTGTAGGCAGAAAGAATGCAGACACCACGGCTCCCGACGATATATATCAGACGGTTGTTAAAAACAAGCAGACATATTACAGACCTAATTATATAGTGGCTGGACAGCAGTATTCCGGTGTGTATGCTCCGGTTTTGGCTGATGACGGTACTGTAGGCGGTATGACCTGTGCTTTCAGAAAGACTCATGATATCCAGGCAGCTATCCGCCAGAATGTGATCTCAATGGTTGCCCTGGCTTTGGTATGTGTGGCTGTTGTGATCGGAATAGGTATCACACTGTACAGAAGCAGTGCATCAGCTATGAAGAATATCGTGGATGCCATTACCCAGATGGCTACCGGTGATCTGAGAGTGGAATTTTTACCTGCCACTTTGGAGAGGACAGATGAACTTGGAACTATCGCAGCATCATCCCAGACTCTGGTGAATGAATTGACGGATGTATTAAGATCTGCCAAACAGCTATCCGGGGATGTTACCAGTGCCGGTGATGAACTTTCAAATTCAGCTACCCAGGCATCTGAAGCTTCCAACCAGGTTACTCATGCAATAGATGATATCAGTAAGGGCGCTGTAGGCCAGGCTGAGAGTGTACAGGATTCAGCATCCAATACCTCCGATATCGGTAATGATATTGACGGTATCACCGGAAATGTGGATGATCTGGGCAAATACTCAGACGAGATGAAAGAAGCCTGCGACAGAGCAATGCTTGCCCTTAACCAGCTTATCGAACAGAATGCCAATACCCAGGTCAGCATGCAGAGTATTGATGCACAGATACGTTCTACCAACGAAGCTGCCAGAGGCATTTCAGAGGCGTCGGATCTGATCACAAATATTTCTTCACAGACAAACCTGCTGGCACTTAACGCTTCCATTGAGGCAGCCCGTGCAGGTGATGCAGGAAGAGGCTTCGCAGTTGTTGCTAATGAGATCGGAACACTGGCATCACAGACACAGGATGCTACAGTTTCCATCAATGCTATTATACAGAAGCTCATAAGCGAGTCTGAAAAGACTGTACAGACTGTAGAAGAACTTAACAGAGAATTCGAGATGCAGACAGAGAAGTTGGAGTCCACAAAGAATGACATGATCTCCATGCAGGATAATGTGGGCAGCGTAACAGAAAGCTCCGGCAGCATTTCAGGACGTATTGATACTCTTAACGGCTCCAAGAACAGCCTCTTAGAGATCATCTCCGATCTGTCCGCCATCTCAGAGGAGAATGCGGCTTCCACAGAGGAGACAACAGCTTCCATGGAAGAGCTCAATGCTACATTTGAGATCATCAGTAAATCTGCTGAAGAGCTTAAGGTACTGGCTCAGAAGCTTGACAAGGAGATCAGCTTCTTCGAGGTATAGGTCTTGACCAAATAGCAATAACGATCATTTATCGGCGGGATCCGGGGTATGCCTGGGTCTCGTCGATTTTTAAAAGATTACACATTCAAAGGAGACATTAACCATGAAGAGACTTTTGGTTTTAATGACAGTTTGCGCAGTAACCTTATCACTTGCAGCTTGCGGCAGTGCTCCCTCCTCCGCCCCTGCAGGGGAGGAGACCGGAGAAAAAGAGCAGCAGGCATCAGTTGCCAATCCTTGGATGGACACCACAGAGGATGAGGCATTTGCAGAGGTTCCGTTTTTGTTTACAGCTCCTGAGGGGGCGGAGAATGTTACCTGGAGAAGAATGGAAAACGGAGATTACCCTATGATCGAGCTGGATTTTACCCTGGGTATGTACGATTTTACTGCCAGAGCGCAGTATGGTGCTTCCGAGGATGAGGATATATCCGGTATGTACCATGAGTGGACCGACAGCAAGGATGTGACTCTGGCGAACTGGGGTATGGGTAATATGCCTGCTACCATAAAGTCAGGAGCAGATGATGATGCGGTAGCATTTTTATGTTCCTGGTATGACATAGAGATGGGTGAGGCATACACTCTTGCCACCACCACACAGGACGATTCGGAACTTGATATGCAGGCAGTGGCTGAAGCACTCTATGATGAGACAAAGACTCCCGGATATAATATGCCGGATGAGGAAGATGAATCACAGACCTCCGAATCAGAGACTTCCGAGTCAGATGCTTCGGGGACAGCAGACTATTCTGTGGCAGTGAGTCCTGATGTGGCTGATGCTGCCACTGTCGAAGCATATGCAAAGGAAGCTAAGGAGGCAGTGTTAAACGAGGATGTGGACTGGATAGTTAAAAATGCCAGATATCCTTTCTACCTGGTGGGACAGGAGATCCCGGATGCGGATGCCTTAAAAGAAGCACTTTTAGCGGATGATTCTCCCATAAGGTCTGAAGCCTTTAAGGAAAAGGTATCAGAAGTTGAAACAGAAGATCTCTTTGCCAACTATCAGGGTGTAATGCTTGGAGACGGAGAGATCTGGTTCGGTGAATCAGGCGAGGGAGATACTGAGGGACTCTTTATCTTTACCATTAACGGAGTGTAAATATAAATGGAAAACAAATACGACAGCATATGTGCCCAGGCTGAAGGTTTTGCAAAGACCTCCGGCTGGTATGTACCGCTTTTTTCAAATGTTTCGGCGCTTTTGTTTGAGGAGCTACGTGATATAAACTGGGCAGGCTTTTATGTTATGAAAGAGGGGGAGCTTTTAGTGGGTCCCTTTCAGGGCAAGGTGGCTTGCATCAGGATCCCGGTGGGCAAGGGAGTTTGCGGCAGTGCCGTGGAGCGGGATGAGACCATCAGAGTGGATGATGTGCACGAATTTCCGGGACATATAGCCTGTGACAGTAATTCGAGATCGGAGATAGTCTGCCCCATCCATCATAACGGATCCATAATCGGCGTCCTGGATATAGATAGTCCCATCCCTGCCAGGTTTTCTGATGATGACCAAAAGGGGATAGAAAAGCTGATAGAGGTGCTTGAAAAATATCTTGATGGAATTGACAACAGGTGACCTATAGGATAAAATCGTTTCAGTTCCATATTATTAAAGGAGGGTTTTTCTATGGATAAGTATGTATGTGAGCCTTGTGGTTATGTGTATGATCCCGAAGTGGGTGACCCCGATAGCGGTATCGCTCCGGGAACTGCATTTGAGGATATTCCTGATGACTGGGTATGCCCCATATGCGGAGTAGACAAGAGCATGTTTAAAAAGGCAGAATAAAGGTTAAGGCACTCGCACAAGCGGGTGCCTTTTAATGTGGTTTTTAAATTCAGATCACATAATTGTCAAATCCGTCTGTATGAGATAAAAGATCCGCCAGCTTTTTGCCGTAAAAGAAGTCGTGAACCATATCATAAAAATCCTGCCACATGGGAAGGGTCTTACATTCGGACTGTCTGGGACAGTGCTCGGAGTCTTTCTTAAGGCAAGCAACAGGTGCAAGGGTACCCTCCATAAGTTCTATTATTTCTCCCACTGTATAGTCGGAGACTTCACGGCAGAGCCTGTATCCGCCGCCCTTTCCGCTGACGCCGGTTATCAATCCTCCTGATACCATATCCTTTACTATTATCTCTAAGTATTTTTTGGATATTTCCTGTCTTTCTGCTATGTCCTTAAGTGGAATATAGCTTCCGTCATTGTGCTCAGCCAGATCTATCATGACCCTGAGCGCATATCGTCCTTTTGTAGAAATCATAATTAGCGTCCTTTCGTAATTAACCTATTACATAGTATATCACTATGTGAAAAAAATTTCAATAACCTATTGACATGGTAGGTGAAAAGGTATAATATATGATCCATCAAAAACAAAGGAGGTACAGGATTATGGGACAGTACAGATTTGAAACATTGCAACTTCACGTTGGACAGGAGCAGGCGGATCCGGCTACAGATGCCAGGGCAGTGCCTATTTACCAGACCACGTCATATGTATTTCATAACAGTAAGCATGCTGCTGACCGGTTTGGCCTGGCTGATCCGGGAAATATATATGGCAGACTTACCAATTCTACCCAGGGAGTTTTGGAGGATAGAATAGCAGCATTAGAGGGTGGCAGCGCCGGGCTGGCATTGGCGTCGGGAGCAGCAGCCATAACCTATACCATTCAGGCACTGGCAGCAGATGGCGGACACATAGTATCTCAGAAAACCATATACGGAGGTACATATAATCTGCTGGCACATACCCTGCCCCAGTACGGGATAAATACCACTTTTGTAAATATACATGATACGGCTGAGGTAGAGGCGGCAATACAGGATGACACACGAGCCATCTATCTGGAGACTTTGGGAAATCCCAACAGCGATATACCGGATATAGATCTTTTGGCAGAGATAGCTCATAAGCATGGTCTTCCTCTGGTTATAGATAATACCTTTGGTACCCCCTATCTCATACGTCCCATAGAGCATGGCGCTGACATAGTGGTTCACTCCGCTACCAAGTTTATCGGAGGTCACGGCACCACACTGGGAGGAGTGATAGTAGAGTCAGGTAAATTCGACTGGAAGGCAAGCGGCAAGTACAAAAATATAGCTGAGCCCAACCCCAGCTACCACGGGATATCTTTTTATGACGCAGTGGGACCTGCAGCCTTTGTGACCTATATCAGAGCCATTCTCCTAAGAGACACTGGTGCCACCCTGGCTCCCGTATCGGCATTTTTACTGCTTCAGGGAGTGGAGACTCTTTCTCTCAGGCTGGAAAGACACGCATATAACACTAAGAAGGTGGTTGAGTTTTTAAGCAATCATCCGGCTGTGGAAAAGGTGAATCATCCCCTGATAGCTGACCATCCGGATCATGAGCTATACGAGAGATATTTCCCGAAGGGCGGAGCTTCCATATTCACATTTGATATACGTGGAGGAAGGGAAGAAGCTTGGAAGTTTATTGATGCACTGGAGCTTTTCTCTCTTCTGGCAAACGTGGCGGATGTAAAGAGTCTGGTGATCCATCCTGCGTCCACTACCCATTCGCAGCTCAGTGATGCCGAGCTTCTGGATCAGGGCATTGGACAAAACACAATCAGGCTTTCCATAGGAACAGAGCACATAGATGACATTATAGCAGATCTTGAAAAAGGATTTGCCGCCATTGGACAATAAGGAATGGAGGAAAGATACTATGGCTAATATATATAAGGGAACCACAGAACTCATAGGAAACACACCTCTGGTGGAGGTGACCAATATAGAAAAGGACCTGAAGTTAGAGGCAAAGATCCTTGTAAAGCTGGAATATCTGAATCCCGCAGGCAGTGTTAAGGATCGTATAGCAAAAGCCATGATAGAGGATGCGGAAAAAAGCGGAAAGCTGAAGGAGGGCTCGGTGATAATAGAGCCCACCTCCGGTAATACGGGTATAGGTCTGGCATCTATTGCGGCTGCAAAGGGTTACAGGATCATTCTGACCATGCCTGAGACCATGAGTGTGGAGCGGAGAAATATATTAAAAGCATATGGTGCGGAGCTTGTTTTGACAGAGGGCGCTAAGGGAATGAAGGGCGCTATAGCAAAAGCTGAGGAGCTGGCTTCGGAAATTGAGGGAAGCTTTATTCCCGGACAGTTTGTCAATCCTGCCAATCCGGCTATTCATAAGGCGACCACAGGTCCTGAGATCTGGAGAGATACTGATGGAGAGGTGGATATTTTTATTGCCGGTGTAGGTACAGGCGGCACTGTTACGGGAGTGGGTGAATACCTTAAGGAGCAAAAGCCGGATGTAAAAATAGTGGCTTTGGAGCCGGAGGATTCACCGGTTCTGTCTGAGGGAAGAGCAGGCGCCCATAAGATTCAGGGAATAGGAGCCGGGTTTGTACCGGATGTGTTAAATACCGACGTATATGATGAGATCATTAAAGCGGCTAATGCAGATGCTTTTTCCGCAGCCAAGCTTTTGGCAAAGAAGGAGGGAATATCCGTAGGCATATCATCAGGAGCGGCTTTGCATGGGGCTATTACCCTGGCAAAACGTCCTGAAAATGCGGGCAAGACTATAGTGGCGTTGCTTCCCGACAGCGGAGACAGATATTATTCCACAGCACTTTTTACGGAGTAGTTATAAAAATTTAGAAGCCGGCGAGCCATGACGCCGGCTTCTTTTTTATGAAGAATGTGAGTTTAGAATTTCTATGAGCCTTGATACATCCTCATCTGTGGTGGCCCAGCTTGTGACGATACGCATTACCACATGATCCGGGTCGTATTTTTCCCAGAAGGAAAGCTCTACCTTTTCTGACAGCGATCCTGCAATGTCATTTTTTAATATTACAAAGATCTGATTAGTGGGGGACTCTATGGACTGCCTGTAGCCAAATTTCGTGAGAGCCGATCTTATCCTGTCGGCACAAGCTATGGCTGACAGACCGATCTTCTGATAGAGGTCGTCTGTAAAGAGGGTATCAAACTGGATACCGGCGATACGTCCTTTTGCCAAAAGAGCACCGTTTTGTTTTATCATGGTAAAAAGATGGGGTATGAGGTCGTGCTTTGGAATCACGACAGCTTCACCAAAAAGGGCACCGCATTTTGTGCCGCCTATGTAAAATGCGTCACACAGTGCCGCAATATCCGGCAGGCTCACATCATTGGAGCCTGTGGCAAGGGCATAGGCGAGTCTGGCACCATCTAAATACAGGGGAATATCATGAGAGTGACACACCTGACTTATTGCTTTAAGCTCTTCAAGTGAGTAGAGTGTGCCGGATTCCGTGGGCTGGGATATGTAAACCATGCCGGGCATAACCATATGATCGTGGTTTTCGTCATTCATGTAATCGCAAATGCAGGAGTCGATATCAGAATCCGAAAGCTTTCCTGAGTGGTTAGGGAGGGTTAAAACCTTGTGACCGCCTGCTTCTATGGCTCCGGCTTCATGTGAACTTATATGACCGGTATCGGCGGCTATCACCCCCTGATAGGGTGGGAGCATTACCTTTATCATGGTAGAATTGGTCTGGGTGCCCCCTGCCAGAAAATAAATATCTGCATCCGGCGCATTACAGGCACTGCGGATCTTTTCTCTGGCAGATTCGGAAAATTCGTCCATGCCGTATCCTGCGGATCTATACAGATTGGTTTCTGTCAGACGCGATATGATCCGGGGATGGGCTCCCTCCATGTAGTCTGAAGCGAAGGACAGCTTAGTGTTTTGTTCCATGATCTCCTCCTAAAAAATGCTACCGGACCAGTATCACTGATCCGGTAGTTATAGGAAATGAACCAAACCGATCCGCTTCCTATAGATAAAATGTTAATGTGTCGATCTGTGCCGCAATCAGCGCAATATGCCTGCAGCCATGCTCATGGCCTCGTCCATGGTTTTGGCTTTGCCTTTTTTATAATAGTGGGCAGCAAGCCTTTTGATCGAGGCTGTAGAGCTGTTATCATTGTTCTTTCTGGTTTTGGGAGTGGCGGATAAAAAGCTCCAATCCCGGATGATGTCAAGTGTAAAAACCTTTCCCTCCATAAATGATCACCTTCCCTTCTACTGATTGCTTCCGGTACATATGAAAATATACCGAATTCTTCCCTTGCTTTCATTTTAAATTCAGAATATTGGAGTGTCAAATAGAAAATTTAAAATGATAGAGTAAACTCCTCTATCTTGCAAAAATTGAAAATTGACATTTACGAAATATTTTGCTACTATTCATGTAGTGATCGTGTCACAGAAACTTGCGAAGCCTGTGACCGGGGGAGAACCAGTTGGTCTCTCCCTCTTTTACATTAAGGAGATATTAATGGCAACAACACATCATAAATCATTTGCTACTGTTGAGGATCAGATTTCTATACTTAAAAATGAAAAAGGGATAGTGATTTCTGACGAGGATCGTGCAAAAGAAATACTTAGAAGAGTTGGATATTTTCCACTTATAAGCGGTTATAA
>CAMOZG010000047.1 GCA_946630825.1 uncultured Lachnospiraceae bacterium | reverse complement strand
ATTCGAACCTGCGACCCACGGCTTAGAAGGCCGTTGCTCTATCCAGCTGAGCTACGGACACGTATATGCGCACTCAAAAGTACCACACATCCACAAATCAAGGTAAAAAATAAGAGCGGGTGATGGGAATCGAACCCACGTATCCAGCTTGGAAGGCTGGTGTTCTACCATTGAACTACACCCGCGCGCCACGATAAGAAATTATATAACTATCCCGGCAAAAAGTCAAGGGCTTTCTGAAAAAATCTTACTTTTGCTTTGCAAACCTTACGGTATATACCATTGAAACAGTCAAAAGCAGAGCCTTTGTGATATTGTCGGCTATCATGCAGTACCACACCTCCGTAAGGGAAAGCATCCACACCTTTGCCACCATGAAGGTAAAGAATATCCTGATCCCCCACATGGAAAACGCCTCAATGAGAAAGACATTTTTAGTCCGCCCCATGCCGTAAAATATTCCCTGCATACAGACCATGAGACCAAAAAACGGTTCAGTAAATGCCACCAGCCGAAGCATCTTTGCTCCCAAGGCGATAACCCTTTCACTGTTGGTAAAGACCGACATAAGGGGATTGGCATATAAAAACAGCACCAGTCCGTTTATCACCATGATCCCCACCGTCATGACCACCGACGCACGGATTATGGTCTTAAGCTTTTTTTCATTCCCCTCTCCTATGGCAACTCCCGTCATGGCTGACGTGGCAGAGGAAAGACCATACCCCGGTATATAGAAGATGGTCTCCGCATTGACCGCTATGGAATGAGCCGCAAATACAGTTGTCCCCATTCCTGATACCATGCCTGCAAAGACCACGTACCCCAGGGATGAAGTCGCCTGGGTGCCCATGGCAGGCAGGGCGATATCCCTGATCTCTGCCAAAAGCTTTCTATCGGGTCTTAGGGACAATATGTCAAAGGCGAATTCCTTCTTTCGCCTGTATACCATAAACATAAGGGTGCCACCCACCACATGGCAGATGGCTGTGGCATAGGCAGCTCCCTTTACACCCCATCCCATGACATAGATAAAAAGATAGTCCAGGGGCACATTTAATCCGCTTGCTATGAGATTTACTATCATGGGTGTCCGGGTATCCAATGTAGCTCTGATGGAGGATCCGCAGATAAGCTCAGCCGATCTGAAGAGCATGGGAAGGCTTATGATAAAAAAGTATTCGCTTGCAGGTCCCCTGACTGCCTCATCCGCTCCCATCCATATGGGGATATAGGGTGCTAAGATCAGTGACAGACCGCCAAAGACTACGGCTGATAGCACCACAAGAAAAACAGCCTGCTCCGAAAGCCGCTTTACCCTGTCATGGTTTCCCTCACCCACAGCCCTTGACATCATGGAAAGGATGGCGATACCGATAGCATGGATAGCGCCTCCCACCAGCCAGCCTATGGTGGTGGTGGTACTGACTGCCGCGGTAGCCTCCTCCCCCAAGTGCCCCACCATGGCAGTGTCCACATACTGAAGCAGAGTGCTCATGATCTCTTCAAGCACAGTGGGTATGGACAGATATATTAGATTTTTGATTATGCCTCTTTTATTTGAGGAAAGCGACATATGGGTCATTTCTTTACCCACAGCCCAATGCCTTTTTCAAGACGCAAAAGTCCCTCTTCCACCAAAGATCGGGGACATGCCACATTCATACGCATAAATGACCTTCCGCAGTCTCCGTACACGTTTCCCGAAGAAAGATAAAGTCCCGCCTTTTGGCGAAGGAATTCCTGAAACTCTTCGGCATCATCCATATAAAATGACATATCCAGCCACAGAAGGTAGGTTGCATCCTTTGAGATCAGTCTGACCTTCGGTAGCTTTTCCCTAAGAAAATCCTCCACCAGATCCTTATTCCCCTGGATATACTCCAAAAGATTTATAAGCCAGTCGTGACCCTCTTCGGAAAAAGCAGCCACAGCCGCTTCTATGGCAAAGCACCCCGGCTCTGCCACCTCGTCGGTATTTAGGGCACGGTTCATCCTCTGCCTAAGCCCCTCATCAGGCACCACCACAGCAGCAGAATTTAGTCCGGCTATATTAAAAGCCTTGGTGGGTGCAATGGCTGTGATGCTGTTGTTTTTGCACTTTTCCGATACGGATGCAAAGGGAATGTAGGAAAGTCCCGGAGCGGTCAGATCGCAGTGGATCTCATCAGAAAGCACCAGTACATGATGCCTATAAGCAAGCTCACCCACCTTTTCCAAAATGTCCCTACTCCAGATCTCCCCCACGGGATTGTGAGGATTGCAAAGAAGCATCATGGTGGTCAGGGGATCGGAAAATTTCTTTTCCAGATCATCCAGATCCATGGTATACTTTCCATCTTTATAGACCAGTGGGCTTTCCAATACCCTCCTACCGTTATTTATTATTGAGTTGAAAAAAATATTGTACACCGGAGTCTGGATCACTACCTTTTCCGCCGGTGTGGTAAACTTTCTTATGGCAGTGGAGATAGCCGGAATGACCCCGGTGGTAAAGATAAGCCAGTCACGATCTATGGAAAAGCCGTGATATTTGCTCCACCAGAAGCGGTATGCCTCGTACCACTCATCAGGGATGATATTGTAACCGAAAACTCCGTGAGCCGCCCTTTTTTCTACTGCCTTTTGTACACAGGGAGCAGTCCGAAAATCCATATCCGCCACCCACATGGGAAGCTCGTCCTTTGACACATCCCACTTAAGGGAATTGGTGCCCTGCCTGTCTATTACCTCATCAAAATCGTACTTCATGGATGCTCCTTACCACAGTCCCTCGGGGCTGTCTACGGTTTCCGTAATATTATCACACTCTATCCTTGTAAGCTTGGGATCAATCCTGTCCTTTTCTATAACCAGATGCTCTATCTTGTCACAGGTTATGGTGCCGCTTTTGGGATTAAACACACTGTCCACGGTGCCCTTGATATCCGCCTTTACATCCGAATACTCAAATGCCAGAGTAGTATTTATGAGGTGACAGTTTTCCATGACCAGATTTTCAATGTAGCACATACCCTGGAGACTCTCAATGGTGCAGTCAATAAGAGTCAGGTTTTTGGCATTCCATCCTAAGTACTCACCTGTGATAAAGCATTTTTTCACCGTCACATTATCAGTGTTCCAAAAGGCATCCTTGGAAGCCAGGTGGGAATTTTCTATCACCATATCCGTCACGCCGTCGAAGCTGTAATCCCCAATGAGGTCCAGATCATCTACTGTGACATCATGGCAGCCCATGGCAAAATAGGGGCCGCTGGCTCTCACGCTTGAAAGCTTAACACCGGTGCAGTTCCACAAAGTCTCCTGGGCATTGGGTATCATCACATGGGAAAGACTTATGTTATTGCAGCGCCTGAAATTTTTCGGAGCCTCCACTATGGCATTTGACATGGAAAAATCGTTTGTATACCACACACCAGCACGCGCCATGTCAAAAAAGGTCACCCGGTCCAGCTTCACATCATTGCAGTACCAGAAGGGATATTTGTACCTGAAAAGACACTCCTCCGCCCTGATATGTGAGGACTCCTTTAAGGGGGACTCCCCCTCCTCAAAGACGCAGCCCAACAGGCTTATGTCATTTGAACCAAACAATGCTCGCTCCTGTGTAAATTTAATATCCTTGTATTCCATCTTGCCTCCTTAAAAACTTATTTTATAAGAGCCTTGATCACCTGTGACGCCATGATAAGGCCTGCCACGGAGGGCACATAGGCACAGCTTGCGGGATGGTCTGCCAAAACCTTTTTTGGTTCTTCCTGTGAATAAACCACCTTAAGAGATGGGATGCCTCTTTTTTTAAGTTCTCTTCGCATCACCCGGGCTAAAGGACAGATCTTTGTGTCATATATATCTGCCACCATAAAGCCTGTGGGATCCGTTTTGTTTCCTGCTCCCATGGCAGATATCACCGGCACCCCTGCCTCATTTGCCCTTTCAATTATGGTAAGCTTCGCCGTGACTGTATCCACCGCGTCTATCACGTAGTCGTACTTTGAAAAGTCAAACTCCCCTGCATTTTCCGGCAGAAAAAAACACTCCTTAGCCTCCACCTGCACATCCGGATTGATGTCAAGCATCCGCTCCTTCATTACAGAGACCTTTGGTCTGCCTATGGTACTTCTGAGTGCTATGATCTGCCGGTTGATATTGGTCTCATCCACCACATCACGGTCAATGATGTCAAAGCGTCCCACTCCGCTTCTTACCAGAGCCTCACAGGCAAAGCCCCCTACACCTCCTATGCCAAATATGGCAACATAAGATGAGGCGAGCTTCTGCATCGCCTCATCCCCCAATAGTAACTCAGTTCTTTCTAAAAATCCAGCCATTATCAATCCTTAAAGAAAGCCATCTCTTCCATCAGACCTTCGGATATCTTTCTTAAGACATCTGCAGACTCTGCAAGAGTATTAACTGTAGCATTGAGCTCCTCCATGGATGCAGAGGTCTCTTCTGTGGAAGCTGCATTCTGCTGGGAAATAGCCGACAGGGAATTCATGGCATCCACTATTACGTCTTTGCTGGCATTGCAGGCATCCGCATCACTTGTGATCTGATCCACACCTGCCACTGTAGTCTCGATCCCCTTAATAAGCTTTTCGATACTGAGAACAGTATTTGCAATGATCTCTCTTTGTTCTTCCGTGCTCTTTTTAACTTCCTCAGCCTGACGGACAGCCTCCTGGGATTCTGACAGCAGCATATCCATCTCCTGTCTGATCTCTCCTGCGCTCTTTGCGGAGTCGTCAGCCAGCTTTCCTATTTCCTCTGCCACTACGGCAAAGCCTCTTCCTGCTTCTCCTGCCCTGGCTGCCTCTATGGAAGCATTAAGTGCCAAAAGGGAGGTCTGGGATGAGATCGAATCAATGGCTGCAACCTTGTCATTGATAAGCTCAACAGCCTTCTGGGTAGCGCCTATCTTTTCTGAAATAAGCTCTATGGCATCACTCATCTCATGGGATGAGGTGGTGAGCTTTTCAAGTTCCTTGGAGGATTCCTTGGAATCGCTGTTCATGACACCGGCAGTATCTGCCAAAGATGCGCCGTTATTGGTAACATTTGCAATATTGTCGCTGATACGCCCTGTGTTTTCGGAGGCATTCTGGATCTCATCAGCCTGCTGGGTGGCTCCGCTGGCAATATCCTGTACTGCATTGCTTACATCATCCGCAGTCTGGGATATCTGATCCGCCGTATCCGCAAGATCATTGGAGGAATCACCCACTTTTGAAGCAGAGGCTTTGATATCTGCCACTATGGTCCTAAGCCTGTCTATGACCGTATTGGTATTGTTGACCATCACGCCAAATTCATCCTTACGCTTGGTGTACTTATCAATATCTACAAAACGTCCCTCTGCAAGTCTGGCAAGGCTGGAATTAATGGCTTCTACAGGATCCGTAAAGGATCTTGCCATGATAAATGCTATAACTATGCCGATAGCCAAAAATACCGCACCTATGATAAGAAGGATCATCATGGTGTTTCTGGCTTCACGCATTGCCACTGACTCCACACGGCAGGAGGCAACTACCCAGCCCGTATTGGGCTCCTTCATCCAGGATATCATCCAGTTTTCGCCATTCCAGCTTGTGGAATACTCACCGCTTGTCTTTTCCCCACGGGAATCGGTGTAGAAAGGATTCTCAGCCTGTGACTCAGGATTGTCAGCATCTATCTCATGACCGGAATGGGCTATCACATCACCGTTTCTGTCAACCATCACTATCTCCTGTTTTTCCTCTGTGACCTCGTCTGCCAGCAGGGTGTGGAAATCGGAGAGATTGTAGTTTCTTTGAACTATTCCTATTACCTTGTTGCCTGCATTGTTATAAATAGGAACCACAAAGGTGGCTATACGGTCTCCGGTGGATCTGCTTACAATGATATCCGAAACATAGACGGTTCCCTCCATGCCCTTTTGGTAGTATTCACGATCGGAAACATCCACACAGTCTCCCGAGGATCTCAAAAGCTGCATACCTGAGGACCCTGTAACTATGGTGACATTGCCGTCATTCATCATCTCGTCAATAGCCACAAGCTGTGCCTTAAGCTGGGTCTGCAGGGTAAGGTCATTTCCGTTTTTCATTATGTAGTTTACAGTAGAGGGAGCATTTGCAAGCACCTGAAGAGATTTGACATTTTCTTCCAAGACAACTCTTATGTTCTGCTCAATGATCCCCGCCTGGGCTCTGTTTAAGCTATAGGCGCTCTCCCGGTTCTGGTTCATGGTGTTAAGAGAGCTTATGATCACCGCCACCAAAAGTGGCACCAGTGCCAAGGCAGCCATGACACATATAAGTTTGGTCTTGATGCTGTCCTTTACAGACACTCCGTTTCGCTTATTCTGATCCACTGCATTTTTGATCTTGGCTTTTTCCTTTTGAACCTTTTCTTTTCTCTCCTCGATCCTTTCTTCAATCACTTCTTTGCGATCTCTTCCTGCCATTTGTCTGACCTCCCACTTAATAATTTTTTTATTATTCAAAACACAGCTCGAATAGTTACACGTTTTAGGAACTGCTTCGCTTCCGAACAGTTACATTATATTAAAGGAAACTAATTTCAACATCACCGCGTCCCGACTCTTTCACCCTGTACAGAGCCTCGTCCGCCCGCTTGTATAATAAATCGGCATCCACTCCTTCTCTTCCCATTGCCACTCCGGCACTTATGGAAAAAGGTGGCAGCCCCTTTGCGGATCTGAACAGCTTTTCGTTTATCTTTTTCACCTTCTTTTTAATAAGCTCACCGGTATCCTCATCCACATGGGTAAGAATAACTACAAACTCGTCGCCCCCCAGCCTGCAGGTATAGCCGAAATTTCGGAACGATTTCACCAGGGAATCCGCAAGTCTGATCAAAACCTTATCCCCCACATCATGTCCGTTTTTGTCATTGATCTGTTTGAAATTATCCAGATCAACAAGCATCAGTCCCGAGGAGTCCATATCCACATTTGAAAGCAAAAGCTCATAACCCCTCCTGTTAAAGCAGCCTGTAAGCTTGTCATGGGAAGCGTCATATTCCAACTTCTTTTTGCTTTCTATATTAGTGTAGTACATCAGGTTATAGGTCTTTGCCAAAAACCTGACCTCGTAGGCACCCTTTACCGGGATGGGCTTTTCATCACGTATAAGCCCCACTATCTTCATGAGAGGGTTTACCACCATGATGGTGGTGGCTATAACTATACCAAGCATGATACCAATGAGAAGTTCTGTAAGTACATGCTCCAGATAAACCTGTTCAGTAAGCTGTGATGCCAGATCATTCTGCTCCTTGCCCATACTCTCCGATATCTCAGAGAGACAGCTTACCATATTATTTGAGATATATTCCTTTTTGCTTCTGTATACATTGTCAAAAAGCATATTCACCGCAGTCTGCTTTTTATCCTCCGCAGAACGCCCGGCATCTCTGCCGGAAAGTTCCACATTACCCGGGATCTCCGAAAACTCAGACCTGTCATAGCCATATGCGTCTATGGTCAAAAGGGCGGCATAATACTCTATATTCATCAGATCCACGGAACCCACCATAGCTTCATTTAGGCTTTTTACAGCCGCTGAATTTCCATTGTAGGCTTCTATCCGCTCCAATGCCAGCTCCCGGCGCTTGGTCACATTGGCTTCTTCAAAATAATTCTCAAGGTATTTTTTCTCACCTGTTACAGCAAAGCATCTGATCTGCTCCGTCAGATAATCGGACGCCACCTGCATATCATAGGCACTCTGTCTAAGCTCCACCACCTGCTGGGTGATATCGTGGGTCTGGTCATAAAGTGCAGTGGTCCGTCTCATGGCGGCAAACATCACAAAGGTGATGATCAGAGCTATTGTAAAAAGTGCTATATTAAAAACCTCAAGGGAAAGCCCCTTCTTTTTCCTTTTCTGATTATGCTTTTCCATAATTTTAAGTTACTTGTTGTCTATCCTCCTGACGCCGATCATAAGCTTGTCGCCGCCGTCCTCCTCCACTTTGACAGCCTTAAGCCTGACGGACACCGGCACATTATCCATAATAAGGTGGTAATAAATGGTAAAGGTGCCTTTTTCCTCTATCTCCTTAAGGATATTCTCCTTGGAAAATCTCTGCTTAAATCCGGGAATATCCCCCTCCACCATGACCTTTTCAGTGTTTTTGAGAGACTTGCCGAAAAAGTCCTCGCCGTGCTTTTCTATATTCAGCCTGTCATAATCCAAAGAGGTATTGTATTCAAAATACCTGTCTGTATTAATATCCACCGTGTAGATGCATATGTAGTTGCCCAAAAGCGCCATCATACGATTGTATATGATACGGGTCTGGTTGATCCTGTCTTCAGTCTCCTTTTTGGAAAGCTGAA
The DNA here is from genome assembly GCA_946630825.1 of uncultured Lachnospiraceae bacterium. Taxonomy (GTDB): domain Bacteria; phylum Bacillota; class Clostridia; order Lachnospirales; family Lachnospiraceae; genus JAILEN01. The sequence goes on along the minus strand of CAMOZG010000047.1, from coordinate 5,052 downwards.
GATCCGTGTTATTCACACCAAAGATAATGTGCTTTGGATCCCCCTGAAGTCTCATGGATTTCATGGTCACACGAACGGGAACTCCATCCTGCATGACCCGATATCTGATCACAAAGGTGCCGTTCTTTTCAATTTCTTTGAGGATATTTTCTTTTTCAAACTCCTTTAAAAAGCCATCCACATCCTCTTTATACAACAGATCCTGTGCATCATGTCTGGCTAAGTTAAAGAAGTCCTTGCCCCATCTTTCTATGGTGACCTCTTCCTCACCTACATCAGAGGTGTATTCTATGAAATCATGGGTCTCCAAATTCACGTAGAAAATATTGAAATAATCCGCAGCTAAAGCTCTTGCAATATTTTCGTAGGATATGCCGGTATTCACATCTGTAACTGCCATCACCGCAATGACTGCGGCTTTTTTCCCTGTAACGGGATTTTCCGCGATCCTGCGTACAAAGTAATGTGCCACGGATCCGTCGGGAAGCCTGTCGTCCACATAGGATGCCTTGCCGTCAGTAAAGGTCTGGCGGATGGCTTTGGAGTATTCCCTCCCCACTCCGAAGCGCTTTATGGCATCCTTAAATGACATATCCATGGAGGAAATATCAAATTTATAATAGCGCTCAACAAAATCCCTGTAAGACTGGTTGGTTCGGGAAATGTGCATATTGCCGCCCTCAACCTCTAAGATCGCCATGGGGATAGTGTCAAAAAACTTCTGGAATTCGTTTTCATCACTCTGGGTAACCACCGAAAGGTCATGAAGATTTACCCTGCCGATAGTCTCATAATACCATCCCTCATCAGGATCCTCAAAACCGATCTGTATTCCCTTTTCATAGCGCTCAAAGATGGACTCCATAGATATGGGCTTTGTGTAATAATAGCCCTGAAGCTTGGAACAGCCTATTTCACGTAAAAACTGAACCTGGCTTTCCGTCTCAACTCCCTCACATACGGTATCAATGCCCAAGGAGGCTGCCATCTTCATAAGCTCCGTGAGAATGATCTTTCCCTCGTTTCCATCATTGAAATGCTGCATAAAACGCATATCAAATTTGATCAGATCAAATGGGACATTTTGCAATACATCCAGGGAAGAATATCCGCTGCCAAAGTCATCCATCCACACGGAAAAACCAAGGCTCTTAAACCGGATCACCTGCTCCTTCATAAACTCAAAGTCACTTCCCACGATACTTTCCGTGATCTCAATGGTAAAAAGACTTCTCGAAAGACCTGAGGCATCCACCCGTGCGGTGATCTCTTCAACTATGTCACAGACATCAAAGTCGGCTCTGGACAGATTTATGGATTGTGGAACCACATGCAGTCCTGCCGCTTTTTGCCTTTTTATCTTTTCTATGACCCGCTCCACCACGTACAGATCAACCTTGTTGATGAGCATGGCTTCTTCAAGATAGGGAATAAAATCATCTGGCGGAAGCAGACCTTTGACGGGATCCACCCATCTGGCCAGCGCCTCCTCATCACAGACATGACCGTTTACGGCACGGACTATGGGCTGGTAGTAAACCTCGATCCAGCCCTCATACAGGGCGCGGTCCAAGTTTGATATAATGTACTGGCGATTTTCCTCCGCGTACATCATGGACATGTCGTAATATTTGAAGGATGAAGAGTACCTGCCCTTTAAGGAATCACATGCAAGCTTTGCTCTGTCACAGGAGGTGCTGATCCCCACGTCGTCCATGCGGTTAAGGTGAATACCCACATGAACAGGCAGTGTCACGCCTCCGTTTAACTCTCTGCAGTGTTCAAACAGGTTCTTTAAAACATCCTCAATATTTTCTTCGTCTGTAATTACAGCAAAATGATCCTGTCCAAGCCGTGAGCAGTTGTCGCTGCCAAAATAATCCGACAGAACCCGGGCAAAGCCCTGAAGCAGCTTGTCTCCTTCTGTGAAACCATGACGGCGGTTATAGTATTTCATGCCGCTGAAATCCAGATAGAGCACGACTACATGACGCCCCGACAGCATCATGCTTTTCTTTTTCTGTTCTGCCAATTCAAAGAACCGGGTCATGCTTGGCAAGCCCGTAAGATGATCGTAATAAGATGCTTTTATGCTGCTTTCCTGATACAGGGCATAGCGGAGGGATTCATTCAAGGTGCCCGTACTCACATCCCCTCCCTCGGTATAGGTGCCCTCATCAGTATACCATATCTGTGCCAGTCTGGTGCCATCCTCCATAAGGACGTGTTCACCCATGGCATGTATGATGGTATAGCTCCCGTCAGTCTGATTTTTGGAACGATATACAACCTCATATCTGCCCCCTTCGGTGGCAAATACCACCGCCGCATCCGAGATACGTCCCACGTCATCCGGATGAACAGCTTTGTACATATCGTTGTCCATATCATAGTATGCCTGTGTCCTGTCATCATATCCAAAAAGATCACAAAACCCCTTTGACAAAACCACAGTCACTACCCGCTTGTCCACATACTGGTAAATTGCAAAAGGTATACGCGAATTTTCCATGTTGGAAAATTCTGAATCACTAAACCTGTATAAACCCATAGACCTTCTCCCCTGTAAGAGATATGTCATGACACTTCATATCTCCGTATTTTTTAAGACCTGTTTGTGATAGGCATTACTCCTCCAAAACCTGTTTCAGAGACTCCTCCACACTTTCGGTAACAGATCTCATCATACCAATGGATGCCGTGGTCTCCTCTGAGGAAGCCACCAGATTTTCTGCCCTCTTATTAACAGCATCAACTATTTCGGACAGCTTGTCTGATTCTGAAATAAGCATCCCTATGGTTTCTTTGATATCGTTGTTGTTTTTATTACTGTCGTCGGCTGTGGTCTTTGAATCCTCAGCCAGATTTTTGATCTCATCAGCCACTACGGCAAAGCCCTTGCCTGCCTCACCGGCTCTGGCTGCCTCAATAGAAGCATTCAGAGCCAAAAGATTGGTCTGGCTGGATATGGCTATTACGTCTGAATTGTTTGCCTCAAGCTTTTCAAGATACCCTTCTATATTGCTAAGCACCTCTTTCATTTTGGTGGCAAATTCTTCCACCTCAGCCATGGCATCAGAGATGCCTGAGGTCTGCTTTGCATTGTCCGCACTGGTGTCCTCGATCTGTGTAATGGAATCCTTAAGGCTGGTGAAGTTTCCATTAATACCCTCTGCCAGTGAGGCTTTCTTTTCAGCCATTTCCTCCTGGGCTCTGGAAACTTCTTCAGCCAACTCCACAGCTCTGTCTTTTTCTTCGTATGCACGGTCTCTTATGTAGTGAACGCAGTTATGTACATGACTGAAGCCGTTATGTATGGCGGCAGCCATTTCGTGACAGGAATCGTATCCACAGCAGCCGCAGTCAATATGCTTCTTTTCTTCTGTATCCTTATGCATCTCCTCAAAGATGCGCTCTATCTCTGCATTGGTAACCGGCTTAGGCAGGCATCCTTTGCTCCTGTCGGTATACTTTCTGATAAAGTCATTTAAGTCAAGATCCGCAAACTGCTTGTTAAGAGCTGCCAGTCTCTTTTCCGGGGTAAGCTTTCTGCCCCAGGCAGATTTTTTGGAATCATTCTTACTGTTTTTCCTGATCTTCTGGATGTTGATGAAGGTGCTCTCATCCATGGTTTCCCTTGCCTCAACTCCGGTTCCGTAAAGGCATCCGCTGGAGCAGTTAAGGGCATCCACGAAAAGATAAGGTGTCTTGCCGCCCTTGATCTTATCCTTGTTGCGCTGGAGGTATTCGTACATGTGCTTTTCACCCTCCATCTGGCGGACATAGGCATCCTCTCCCAAAAGCCAGTATACATTTTCCTTAAGACCTCCGGGCATGGGATAGATGGAACCAAGTCCGTACTCTATCTCGTCTGTATAGGGAGCAACTCCGCTTACCGGATGCTCCTTTAAATACCTTACCAGATTTTTAAAGGTAAGATTATAGGAAACATAGCCAGAGTTATTAGGGTCGTCGATCTCATTCTTTTTAGCAATACAAGGGCTTATAAAAGCAAGCTTGTCAGAAAGCTTCATATATTTTTTCACATAAATTGCCGCACACATCATAGGGCTCTGTACCGGCATAAGCTTAGGTAAAAGCTCGGGGGTGTAGCGCTCGATATAGCCCACCACTGCGGGACAGGGCTGTGAGATACTGCCGTAATAATTTCTCTCGGTGATGTACTTGATATATCCCCAGGTGGTGATATCCGCACCAAAGGAAACGCTTATAAAGCGGTTGACTCCAAGCTTTTTAAGCATGCCAAGGTATTTTTCGTATTCATTAGGGTAGTTAGCCAAAAAGGCGGGAGCAATAAGTATGGATATCTTTTCTCCGCGCTTAAGATCCTCAAAGAATCTCTCCACATCATCCACATATTCTCTGGCACCGTGTTCACAGGCATCTATACATGCTCCGCATGCAATACATTTGTCTGGATCCACTTCTATGATATTTCCCCTCTCCAGTTCCACCGCAACATTGGCTCCAATACTGGGGCATGCACCTACACATCTGTTGCATCCTATACACTTATCATTGGTTTTTACCAGAGACATACGAACCTCCTTGTGCTTATTACTGTAGTTCGCTCCCCTATTATTACATTTTACTTATTTTTGAATAATTTGCAACAATCTTTTAGATGGGTGGAGGGGGTTGGAGAAATTTAAAATTTTCTAAGGCGAACCGCCTATCGTGCGTGAGAGGGTGAGGCGGATTAAGGAAAAGATCCGGTGGATCTTTTCCCCGCCGAACCGACCGAGGGGACAGCTTTGCTGCCCCCGAGACCGAACCCAGTTCGAAGGCGAACCGCCTTCGAACATAGAAAAAGAGATGGTAATAAATTACCATCTCTTTTTCTATCCTCGACGTGCGTGAGAGGATTCGAACCCCCGACACCTTGGTCCGTAGCCAAGTGCTCTATCCAGCTGAGCTACACACACATACCCAAAATATGTTCCAGAGATCTAAAAGACCTCATCATTTTCAAAAACTGCCGCAGACCGGAATCGAACCGGTACGATGTCGCCACCACGGGATTTTAAGTCC
>CAMOZG010000046.1 GCA_946630825.1 uncultured Lachnospiraceae bacterium | reverse complement strand
CTTGCATTTTTATTTCAGATGGTGTAATATACATTCGTTGTCTGTTCACGGCGACGAAGGTATGGTTCCTTGGTCAAGTGGTTAAGACGTCGCCCTCTCACGGCGAAAACAGGGGTTCGACTCCCCTAGGAACTGTTGTTAGGCATCTCCCGAGTTTTCTCGGGAGATGTTCTTGTTATAGGTGATGATTTTGTCCAAAAGAGAAGAATACGAAAAGAGAACAGAGGGATATATTACTCCCATACTTGATGAAATGGGCTTTTATCTGGTGGATGTGGAATATGTCAAGGAAGGTCAGGACTACTATCTCAGAGCCTACATAGACAAGGATGGCGGCATCACCATAAATGACTGCGTGGATGTAAGCCGCAGGATGAATGAGATATTAGACCGTGAGGACTACATAAAGGATGCCTATATCTTTGAGGTAAGCTCCCCGGGTCTGGATCGCCCCCTTAAAAAGGACAAGGACTTTGAAAGAGCTTTGGGTGTCAAAGTGGAGCTTAAGACCTATAAGCCCTATGACGGGATCCGGGAATTTACCGGTATCTTAAAAAGCTACAACGAAGAATACATTACCATTACATTTGAAGACGGTGATTACGATTTCCCCAGAAAGGACATCTCCATCATACGTCAGGCTATAGATTTTTAACATTGTAAAAAGCACCGGAGGTAAAAAATGGATACTAACGAACTTTTTAATGCCATCAAATTGCTGGAGTCTGAAAAGAACATCAAAAGAGAAAGTCTCTTTGAGGCCATCAAGGTTTCTCTTGTGAATGCCTGTAAGACCTACTATGGCACGGCAGACAATATAACAGTAAATATCGATCCCGACACCTGTGAGCTTCATGTTATTGCTGCCAAAAAGGTGGTGGAGGACGTGGAGGATGACGCCCTTGAGATGGATCTGGATGAGGCAAGGGAGATAGATTCCCATTTTGAGCCCGGTGATGTGGTAAATGTGGAGATCGACCCCACCAATTTCGGACGTATAGTAACCAGCTCCTCAAAGAATATGGTCATCCAAAAGATCCGTGAGGATGAGAGAAGCGTGGTATATGAGGAGTTTGCCGGGAAAGAGCACCAGATCGTTACCGGTACAGTCCAGCGCAATATCGGAAGAAATGTAAGTATAAATCTTGGACGGGCTGACGCTCTTTTAACAGAAAAGGAGCAGATCCGGGGAGAGCACTACAACCAGAACGACAGGATCAAGGTGTACATCCTTGAGGTGAAAAACACTCCCAAGGGTCTTAAGATCCGTGTATCCCGTACCCATCCTGAGTTTATCAAGAGACTTTTTGAAGAAGAGGTATCAGAGGTTAGAGAGGGTATAGTTGAGATCCGCTCCATTGCAAGAGAGGCAGGAAACCGTACAAAGATAGCAGTATGGTCCAATGATCCTGATGTGGATCCCGTAGGTGCCTGCGTAGGTATGAACGGAAGCCGTGTAAATGCGGTGGTATCTGAGTTGGGTAATGAAAAGATAGATATAATAAACTGGAATGAAAACCCGGCAATGATGATAGAAAATGCTCTTAGTCCTGCCAAGGTTATTTCAGTTATAGCCGATTCCGACGAAAAGACAGCCAAGGTGGTGGTGCCTGACTATCAGCTTTCCCTTGCCATAGGTAAGGAGGGACAGAATGCCCGCCTGGCAGCAAGGCTTACCGGCTTTAAGATCGATATCAAGAGTGAGACCCAGGCAAGAGAGTCCGGTGACTTCATTGATTACGATTCCGATTATGATGAGTATTATGACGAAGATGAATACTATGATGAGGAAGAATACTACAACGAGGACGGCGAATACATAGGTGACGAGGTCTCTGATGAAGAGTCTTCGGATGCAGAAAATAATGACAATGAAGAGGCATAGATCACTTCCACAGCGAAGATGTGTCGGATGCGGCAAAAGCTTTGACCAGGGCGATCTGTGCCGCGTCAGAAAGGATCTGTCAGGATACGTGGTTTTGGACATGGATCGCAGCCACAAGGGCAGAAGCGCCTATGTTTGCAAGAACCCGGACTGTGTGGCGGATGCAAGAAAAAAAAGAGGGCTGGAAAGATCATTAAGATGTGCAGTCCCGGCAGAGATATATGATGCCCTAAAGGAGGAAGTTTTATCCAGATGAGTCAGGACAGGATACTTTCATCCATTTCCCTCTGTAAAAAAGCCGGTTTTCTGGCTTGCGGAGAGTTTCAGGTGGATGAAGCTGTTAAATCCGGTCACGGACACCTGGTGATAGTTGCCAAGGATATTGGCAGCCGGGTGAAAAAGGATGTGACTGATATGTGCAATTACTATGGCGTAGAGATCCGCGAATACGGAGATCGGCAGGCTCTTGGCAGGGCTTGTGGAAAAGAGTATTTAAGCCAGGTTTGCATTTTGGATAAAAAGTTTTCTGAAAATATTTCTAAAAAATTGGAGGTAAGTAATGGCAAAAATGAGAATTCATGAATTGAGTAAGGAATTGAATATACCCAGCAAGGATATAATTGCCATACTTTCAGATAATGGCATAGAAGGTAAAACTGCTTCCAGCGGTTTGGAGGAGGATCAGGTGGCTTTGATAAAAGGCAAGTTTTCCTCAGCTTCAAAACCGGCTGAATCAAATCCTGATGCCAAAAAGCCTGCTTCGGACAAGGCTAAGACTGCGCCTCCCGTAAAAAAGAAGCCTGCACCGACAGCTTCAGCAGATGCGCCTAAAAAGAAGAAAAACATCACAGTGGTGGTAAATTCCCAGTATTCCAAAAATGCAGGTGCCGGTAACGGTCGGTCTGCAAAGGACAGACGTGTGCGCCCCGGTGCCGAAAGGAGAAATCCCCAGGGCCAGGGTGGCTTCAGAGGAGAGGGACATTCCATCATAAAGCCCAGACCCGAAAGTGAGCGCACCAGAAGATCTGAGGCAACAAATATGTATCCGGATCAGGTGGTGATACCTGCTCCCGAGAAAAAGCCTGTAGTTAAGGCTGAAACAGAGGTTAAGCCTGAGAAAAAGGCACCCGAAAAGAAAAAGCCCATGGAGGCTGCGCCTGCACCCCGTAAGGAAAAGAGCGAAAACAGGGTGGAGACTCCCAAGGAGGGTGGCAAGGATCACGGCAGACATCAGAAGCCTGCAAGGGGTCAGCAGCAGCAACAGCAACAACAGCAGCAGCCCAATTCCAACAAGGAAAATGCCAGAAGAAATGACAAAAAGCGTGGCAAAAACGGCAAACAGCAGGATAGGGATGCTTTGGGCAAGAAGCAGGAAAGCTTCATAAACTTAGAGAAAAACGGCGGCAAAAAGAAGAACAAGCCCAAGGATAAGGGACCTGTACGTAACGAGGACGAGATCCTTACACTTACACTTCCCGAGAGGATGACCATTAAGGAACTTTCCGACAAGATGATGGTTCAGCCCTCTGCGGTTGTAAAGAAGCTCTTTATGAAGGGGCAGATGGTTACTGTAAACCAGTCCATTACCTATGAGGAAGCAGAAGAGATAGCCCTTGAATTCAACTGCGTATGCGAGCCTGAGGAAAAGGTGGATGTGATCGCCGAGCTTCTTAAGGAGGATGAAGAGGATGAGAAGAACTTGGTTAAGCGTCCTCCTGTAGTATGCGTAATGGGTCATGTAGACCATGGTAAGACCTCACTTTTGGATGCCATCCGTGACACCCGTGTTACTGACCGGGAGGCAGGTGGTATCACCCAGAAGATCGGTGCATACGGTGTTTCCATCAACGGTGAGAAGATCACCTTTTTGGATACCCCGGGACATGAGGCTTTTACAGCCATGCGTATGAGGGGTGCCAATTCCACTGATATCGCTATTTTGGTAGTTGCAGCAGATGACGGTGTCATGCCTCAGACCGTGGAGGCAATAAACCATGCCAAGGCTGCAAAGATCGAGATAATAGTTGCCATAAATAAGATAGATAAGCCCGGCGCAAATATTGACAGGGTAAAGCAGGAACTTTCCGAGTATGAGCTCATTCCCTCTGACTGGGGCGGCACCACAGAATTTGTACCTGTATCCGCAAAGACCGGTCAGGGTATCGACGACCTTTTGGAGACCATACTTTTGACTTCAGAGATCCTGGAGTTAAAAGCCAATCCCAAGCGTAATGCCAGAGGCTTATGTATTGAGGCTGAGCTGGACAAGGGTCGTGGTGTAGTTGCCACAGTTTTAGTACAAAAGGGAACTCTCCATGTGGGTGATCCTGTGGCTGCAGGCAGCTCCTACGGTAAGGTCCGTGCCATGATAGACGAGCACGGCAGAAATGTCAAAAAGGCAGGTCCTTCCACTGCTGTGGAGATCCTTGGACTTTCCGAGGTGCCCAATGCCGGCGAGATCTTTGTGGCAATGGACAGTGAAAAGGAAGCCAGAAGCTTTGCAGAGACCTTTGTTTCCGAGAACAAGAATAAGCTTATTGAGGAGACCAGAAGCCGCATGAGCTTAGACGACCTCTTCTCACAGATCCAGGCAGGCAACCTTAAGGAGCTTGATCTTATTGTTAAAGCTGATGTTCAGGGTTCAGTAGAGGCAGTTAAAAACTCCTTGGAGAAGCTTTCCAATGATGAAGTGGTGGTCAAGGTCATCCACGGAGGCGTAGGTGCCATCAATGAAAGTGATGTAGTTTTGGCATCCGCTTCAAATGCCATCATTATCGGCTTTAATGTACGTCCCGATCCCGCAGCCAAGCAGACTGCAGATCATGAGGGAGTGGATATAAGGCTTTATAACGTGATCTACAATGCCATTGAGGATGTGGAGTCTGCCATGAAGGGCATGCTTGAGCCTGTTTACGAAGAAAAGATAACAGGTCATGCCGAGATCCGTCAGATATTCACTGCTTCCGGTGTAGGAAATATTGCGGGAAGCTATGTTACCGACGGCTCCATTGTCAGGGACTGCAAGGTTCGTATCAGCCGTGGTGAGGAGCAGATATTTGAAGGAAGCTTAGGCTCCCTTAAGAGATTTAAGGATGATGTGAAGGAAGTTAAATCCGGCTATGAGTGCGGACTGGTATTTGACGGATTTGACGCCATTGCCGAGGGCGATATAGTTGAAGCATATATTATGGTTGAGGTACCCCGTTCATGAGAAAAAACAGTGTAAAGGGAACCCGTCTTAATTCTGAGGTATATAGGGAACTTTCCAATATACTTCACGGTGGATTAAAGGATCCCAGGATCCATCCCATGACCAGTGTGGTAAAGGTGGATGTGGCTTCTGATCTGAAGACTGCCAAAGCATATATAAGCGTCCTGGGTTCAGAAGAGGATGCCAGACGTACCATGGAGGGCTTAAAAAGCTCCGCAGGATTTATCAGACATTCCCTGGCAAAAAATCTGAATCTTAGAAATACTCCTGAGATCGAGTATATTTTGGATGATTCCATAGCCTATGGAGTCAGGATGACAAAACTTATAGATGAAGTCGTAGGAGCAGAAGATGGCAGAGACGATAAGACAGATGAGTCTTGACAATGTACTAAAGGGTCACAGATCCGTGGCAATATCCGGTCATGTAAGACCTGACGGGGATTGCGTCGGTTCCTGCATGTCCATATATAATTACATCAGTACATACTATACTGATATTGATGTTCATGTATATCTGGATCCCATCCCCGACATATATAAGTTTATGAAAAATACCGATAAGATAGAACAGGTGGATGGTGAAGATCTGCCTGTTTTTGATCTTTTTATATGTGTGGACTGCCATGAGGCATCCAGACTGGGAGCCGCCGCAAAGATATTTAAGCTGGCGAAGCATTCATTTTGTGTGGATCATCATTTAGGTGACAACTGGTTGTGTGAGGAGAATTATATCTTTCCCGAGGCATCATCTGCCTGTGAGCTGGTGGGTCAGATCCTGCCAAAGGAGCGCATTACCGAGGAGATCGCCGAGTGTATCTACACAGGTATAGTTACGGATACCGGGGTCTTTCAATACGAAAGCACCTCTCCCGATACCCTCAGGATGGCAGCGGAGCTCATGGAGACCGGCATACCTTTTTCACGTATAGTGGATGAGACCTTTTTCCAGAAGACCTATAACCAGACCAGGATCTTTGGCTATGCTTTATTAAAGGCAAAGCTTCACATGGATGGTCGGATAATTTCCTGTTACCTAACCAGGGCGGAATTAGATGAATACATGGTACAGCCCAAGCATTTGGAGGGTATCGCTGCCCAGCTTCGGGAGACAAAGGGTGTGGATGTGGCTTTGTTTTTATATCAGACAGATCCTGAGGGCTCCTTTAAAGCCTCCACCAGGGCATCAGCCGACTGTAAGATCAATCTGGCTGAAATATGTGCCAATTTCGGAGGCGGCGGACATGCCAAGGCGGCAGGCTTTCAGATAAAAATGGAACCGGAAAAGGCTGTGGAAAAGATCGTATCCGCAGTTGAAAAAGCACTGGATCGGCTGGGATGATGGTATGCAGGGAATAATAGTTATTTATAAGGAGCGGGGATATACCTCCTTTGATGTGGTTGCAAAGCTTCGGGGAATACTTAAAACTAAAAAGATAGGACATACAGGAACCCTGGATCCGGAGGCAGAAGGGGTTCTTGTTGTATGTATAGGAAAGGCAACCAGACTGGTGGAGCATCTGTCAGATCATGACAAGACCTACCGCGCCGGACTTCTTTTGGGTCGAACCACTGATACCTATGACATATGGGGTGAGACGATATCCGAAGCCCCGGTAAGCTGCAGTGAAGCCGAGATCCGGGAAGTGGCGGCAGGCTTTTTAGGCAGGCAAAAACAGATCCCTCCCATGTACTCCGCCAAAAAGGTGGATGGGAAAAAGCTTTATGAGCTAGCAAGAGCCGGTAAAGAGGTGGAGAGGAAAGCCTGTGATATAGAGATATCCGAAATTGAGATCGAAGATATCAGTCTGCCGGAGGTCACCTTAAAGGTAAGCTGTTCAAAGGGGACCTACATCAGAAGCCTGTGTCATGACATAGGAGAAAAGCTTTCCTGCGGAGGCTGTATGTCCTCACTTTTAAGGACAAAGACCGGGGACTACACCATAGATATGGCTTATAGATTAAGCGAAGTGCAAAAAGCGGCAGACGAGGGAAAAATAGAGGATATCCTCATACCTACCGACAGGGTCTTGGGATACGAAGGGCTTCATGTAAAGGAAGCCGGGGCAAAAAAATTAGAAAACGGCAACAGGCTTTTTGATGAGGATATAGAAGAGTCTCCGGTCAGAAGCATTGGAACAAAGTTTTGCGTATATCATCCTGACGGCAGGTTTGCCGCCACCTATATCAGGGAAAAAGATGATTACAGGCTTTTACAGTATTTTTTAGAATAGTTATGAAATATATTAAAGGAATAGAGGGTTTTTCCCAAGAGTTGCCCGTAGCCGTAATGGTGGGAAAATTCGACGGGATCCACAGAGGACACGGAATCCTGACCAAAAAATTAGTGGGCTATGCCAGAAAGCATGATATGACTTCCATGGCTGTGACCTTTGACATCTCCCCCAGAGCCAGATTAAAGTCTGATGACATATATGACAAAAACATCATAACCTCCGAAGAGCGTGCCATGCTTTTGGAAAAAGAAGGGGTGGATGTGCTTTTGGAACTTGAATTTTCTGATGAACTTATGGCAATGGAGCCGGAGGATTTTATCGGACTTCTTTATGATACCTGCAATATGCGCTACATCATATGCGGCACGGACTTCACCTTTGGTCATATGGGCAGGGGAGATGTGAAGCTTTTAAAAAAGCTTGGCGCTAAGATGGGTTTTAAGACGGAGATCATTGAAAAACTGAAAAGCGACAGCAGGGATATAAGCTCCACCTACATCAGAGAAGAGATATTAGCAGGCAGGCTTGAGCAGGCAAATTCTCTTTTGGGCTATAATTATTTTGTGTACAGCAGTGTGGTTCACGGAAATCATTTAGGTACGGGGATGAATATGCCCACCATCAATATGATACCCAACTCCAATAAGCTCCTGCCTCCAAACGGTGTGTATGTAAGCCGGGTGGATTATTCAAACCAGAAGCTTTACGGGGTTACGAATTTAGGCTATAAGCCCACCATAGATGAGGCTGAAAAAAAGCTTTCCTTGGAGACCCACATTCTGGATTTTTCCGGGGATCTCTATGGGGAAAATGTGATGGTTGAGTTTTTAAGGTATTTGAGGCCGGAGCGCAGGTTTAAGGATCTAAATGATCTTTCTTCACAGGTGAAAAAAGACATACTTGAAGCCAGAAGATCCATACTTTAATTTTTTGTAACATTTCCGTAACATTTTTATTGACAATGGAAACTGCCCTTGCTATAATGAGTGTCGCGGTGCAAAAAACCGCTAACAATTTTTTTGAGAGGGATGTATGTATAATTATAATAATATCAAAGAAGATGCCAAAGCTTTCATTGATACCATAGGATCCAATCCGAAATTTAGAAACAAAAGAGTGTACAGGACAGTAGCATTGTCTCTTGCATTTTTCGCTTTAGCCGGTGTGTGCAAAAGCACATCAGGCAGTACAGATACTTTGACTGCCACAGGTAAACCTATCGCCGGTATTTCCACTGTTTTAGCCAACAATTCAGCCGCATATTCATCCTCTGCCACAGCAGGGATATCTTCGGTTTTAGCTGTTAATATGGATGTGGAAAGCGCCCTGTATTCATCTGTATCAGATGTGGTCTCCACCGCTGCAGCCCCTAAAGAGGACTACGGTTATGAGAATCTGGGAATGGGCAAGTGTGAAGGAAACCTTAATATCCGAAAGGAGCCCAGTGAATCCGGAAAGCTTTTGGGCAAGCTGCCTGAGCACGGTGCAGTTGAGATCCTTGATGAAGAGGATGGCTGGTATAAGATCGAATCCGGAGAGCTTAAGGGCTATGTGAAAGCAGAGTATATAGCCACCGGTGATGAAGCCTATGAGATGGCCGCAGAGGAGATCACCACTATGGCTACCGTAACAGGTGACGGCTTAAGGATAAGGGAGTCCGCATCTACCGATTCCCCCGTTATCATAAACTTAAACTCCGGTGAAAAGCTTCCTGTTATAGAGACCTTAGACGGCTGGGTAAAGGTTTCTGTCGATTCCGACGAGGGCTATGTAAGCGCCGATTATGTAGAGATATCTGATGAACTTCCCACAGCCAAGTCCTTGGACGAACTGGCATATGGAACGGGAGTATCCAATGTGAGAGTTGATCTGGTAAATAACGCACTTCAGTACGTAGGAAACCGCTATGTATGGGGAGGCACTTCCCTTACAAACGGTGTGGACTGCTCAGGATTTACCATGCAGATATATGCCCAGTACGGCATATGGCTGCCTCATTCCTCCAGGGCGCAGGCAGGCTACGGCAGAAGCATTTCCGCCAGTGAGGCACAGCCGGGAGATCTTTTCTTCTACGGAAGCGGAAGCATCAGTCATGTGGCGATCTACATGGGTGGAGGCCAGATAGTACACGCTTCATCAGCCCGTACAGGCATCAAGATCTCCAATGCTTTTTACCGTACACCTCTTAAGATAGTGACACTTTTAAATTAATACTTTAATGAGATAATGAGGGTGGCATCTTTTGGATGTCATCCTTTTTTTAGTTGATTTTATAGGGTAATTCTCGTATAATTTCATATAGTAGATTTTTACGAAACGAGGTAATTTTGATGAAAAGATCAAGTTCCATATTCATGGGATTTTTACTGGCGCTATCCCTTAGCTTGGGATGCAGATTTGTAAGCTTTGCTACAGCAGCCGATCATGTGGATTTCACTGTGGACGGAGTAGATTATGTGGTTTCCGAGAGGTACACCGAAGAGGAAGTACCCGATGGCTTTGAGCGGGAGACCTTAGAGATCAACGGCAGGACATATGCCGAGCCCGTCAGCAAGGATATTACCCTTTTGTATCTTAAGCCTGCGGCTGACACCTCGGGCAGCGGTGAATTTTATATCTATGACGAAGCTGCCAATTCGGTAGAGAAGTTCTTTATGCTGGGAACATCTGACAGCTATGTGATCCCCCTTTCGGGTGATGCCTCTGCATTTACCAAACTTATGGAGACAAGCATTACCGTGGATGATGAGACCATCCCTGTTTTTCAGCTTGAAGAAAGCACCAATGATTTTTACTATGTCTACGGCATAGGCTCAGATGGCGAGGAAGAGTGGTATACCTACCGTGAGTCCAACGGTCAGGTGGCTAGAGCCGATACCTATGCGCTGTTTTTGATCACCAAGGCTTCCGAGGATACAGCGGAGACTACCGAGGAGGAGCCTGCCAAAGACGAAAAGTCCTTTAATATTTCAGGACTTTTGGGTGATGATGCCAAAAATATTCTTGTGGTAATAGTCGTAGTTGTTGCCATCATCATTATTTTCCTTATCAATCTCAAGGTGTTCAGAAATAATGATGAGGATGACGACATCTGGGCTGAGCCGGATGATGATGATGAAAATGACGAGGACGAGATGCCGGTTCGGGAAGCGCCAAAAAGAACTCCCCGAAGCCAGGTAAGGACTGATGAAGTAAATGAAAGCCCCGAGCCCCAGCCGGAAGCAGCACCTTCTGAAAAAGCAGAGGAGCTTCCTGCGGAGGAGGCTATTCTTCGCAATGCCATGGCAGGCATCATGGATGAAGAGCCCCCGGTGAAGGTGGCTTCAGCCATAGATTCTCTCCCTAAGATAAACGCTCCCAAAAATGAGCAGGAGGGTGACGGAGAGATTACCATGATCGATTTGAACAATCTGTAAGGATAGAAATGGAATATACAAAACAACTTGAAAATGCGCTTGCCTATGCCAGGCGTGTATCTAAAAAACTGCATCACAGCTATGTGGGCACAGAGCATCTGCTTTTGGGACTTCTGCATACAGAGGATTCCCTTGTCTACAATCTTTTAGCCAGAGAAAATGTGACAGAAGAAAATGTAATGAAACTGGTTTCGGAGTATTTCCTCACCCCCTCCGGCGTTGCCGTAAAGGAGAGGGAGGGCATGACTCCAAAGCTTCGTGCTGTTATGGACTTAGCCGGAGAAGAGGCTCTTACCTGTCACAGTGATATGATCGGTACAGAGCATGTGCTTCTTGCTATTTTGCGTACCCCCGAGTGCGCTGCCACCAGACTTTTAGCCTCCATGGACATAAATCTGCAAAAGATGTTTACGTCGGTGGTACAGGCAATGGGTCATGAGGGACAGGTCTACCGTGAAGAGACCATGAAGAAAAACCGCCGGGTCGGTGCCGGTGGGGTTTTAGAGCAGTATTCCGACGATATGACCGAAAAAGCTGCGGAAGGAAAGCTTGATCCCATTATCGGACGGGATGAAGAGATCGCCAGGGTGATACAGATCTTAAGCCGCCGGGGCAAGAATAACCCCTGCCTTATCGGTGAGCCCGGTGTGGGCAAGACGGCAATAGTTGAGGGGCTGGCTGAGCGTATTGAGACCGGTATGGTTCCCGAGGTCATCAGGAATAAGCGGCTTTTGTCACTGGATCTTTCAGGTATGGTGGCAGGCTCCAAATACAGAGGCGAATTTGAAGAGAGGGTCAAAAATCTGCTGAATGAGGTGATATCCTCCGGTGATGTGATCCTGTTCATTGATGAGATCCACACCCTGATCGGTGCAGGAGGAGCTGAGGGCTCCATTGATGCAGCCAATATGTTAAAGCCTGCCATGGCGAGGGGTGACATCCAGGTAATAGGAGCGACTACGGTAAATGAATACCGTAAGTATATTGAAAAGGATGCGGCATTAGAGCGGAGATTTTCTCCTGTTATGGTGGAGGAGCCTTCCATTTCCGAGACCAAGGCTATTTTGTACGGCATCAGAAGCGTGTATGAGGATCACCATGGCATAATGATATCGGATGCCGCAGTAGAGGCATGTGCAGAGCTTTCCGAGAGATATATCACAGACCGGTTTTTGCCTGACAAAGCCATTGATCTGATGGACGAGGCTTCTTCAAGGATCAGGATAAATACCGTTAAGGATCCCAAGCAGCTCTATGAGTTGGAGGAGCAGCTTGCAGGCTATGACAGCCGGATAGATGATGCCCTTTTTGAGGGAGATCTGGTTTTGGCAAAGGATCTGAGACAGGAGAAAAAGGATCTGGCAAAGACCATAGAAAAGCACAAAAAGAGATACGATAAGCGCAAAAAGAACAAAAACACCGAGCTTACCGCTGATGATGTGGCAAATGTGGTGTCCATCTGGACAAAGATCCCCGTCAGCAAGCTTACGGAATCCGAGACCCATAGACTTAATAAGCTTGAAAAGATCCTGCATAAGCGGGTAGTGGGACAGGAGGATGCAGTATCTGCTGTTTCCCGCGCAGTAAGACGAGGCAGGGTAGGGCTTAAAGAACCCGGCAGACCCATAGGATCCTTCCTTTTCTTGGGACCCACCGGTGTGGGAAAGACCGAGGTGTCAAAGGCGCTTGCCGAGGCGGTATTCGGCAGCGAGGAATCCATGATCCGGGTGGATATGTCCGAGTATATGGAAAAGCACAGCGTATCCAAAATGGTTGGTTCGCCTCCCGGATATGTGGGCTATGACGAGGGTGGCCAGCTTTCCGAAAAGGTTCGCCGCAATCCCTATTCCGTCATACTTTTTGACGAGATAGAAAAGGCTCATCCTGATGTGTTTAACGTGCTTTTACAGGTTTTGGATGAAGGACATATAACCGATTCCCAGGGACGAAAGGTCGACTTTAAAAATACCATTATCATCATGACCTCCAATGCAGGGGCAAAGGAGATCATGGAGCCGAAGCACCTGGGCTTTGATGCCGTAAATGATGAAAAGCATGATTATGAGATCATGAAAAACAGGGTATTTGAGGAATTAAAGCATCTTTTCAAGCCGGAGTTTTTAAACCGTATAGATGAGACCATAGTATTCAGGGCTTTAAATAAGGATGATATGAAGCAGATCGTAACCATTCTTACAAAGTCTTTGATAGAAAGATGCAAGGATCAGATGGATATCACCCTTGATATCAAGTCTCCGGTGAAGAAGTACATAGTGGAAAAAGCCTATGATCCCAAATTCGGAGCCAGACCCTTGCGCAGGCGCATACAGACAGATATAGAAGATGCCCTTTCCGAGGAGATACTTTCAGGCAGGGTACATTCGGGAGATACAGTTACTATCAGGGTCAAAGAAGACCACCTGACTTTTGAAACTGTTTGATCATAGAAAATTATACAAAAGGAGGATTGAGATGGCTGCCATAAGTGAGCTGATCAGAAGCGAAGAGGATGGTACACTTAGCTTTGGGGATTATACACTCCCTGCCAAGACAAAAAAGGAAGATGTGATATCAGGTGATACCTATAAGGTCAAAACCTTTAAAGAGATCACCAAGCTTGAAAAAAATGAGGGTTTTGTATATGAATCCACCCCGGGAACGGCAGTAGAGCATTTTAAGGCTTCATCTGAGGGAGCTTCATTTACGGTGGATGCACCTGAGGATGCCCAGATCACTTTGGAATTCGAGCCCGAAACAGAATACGATATAATGATCGACGGCAAGGATGCCGGCAAGATCAAGACAAATCTGGGAGGAAAGCTTTCCCTCTCTGTGGAGCTGGGTGAAGGAAGATCCTCCAGCGTGGAGATCAAAAAAGCTTAAAGATGTTTTTGTTACTGCCCTCAATTACGAGGGCAGTTTTTATAGTGAAAGACAAAAATATTTTGTCTTTCACTATAAAGCCTCCGGCAGGATGCGCACGGATTTGCAAAGGA
>CAMOZG010000045.1 GCA_946630825.1 uncultured Lachnospiraceae bacterium | reverse complement strand
TTATGCGGGCTGACCAGACAGCACTCGCACGTTTGCCATTCTATCATAAAGAACCAGCTTTGTAAACACCTATAATAACGAATTATATCAGAGTTGGGGATCCTCCCGGGGAAGCCGCTTTATCACAAGACCGCATATTATCCCTATCACCGTACCTGATATCACACCGGATATCAGAAGGGGTGGCAGATAAAAAAACACTCCGCCGGTCTTCATCACAAAAAACGCCACTGCAAGCTGACCAATGTTATGGGTCACACCACCTATGGCTCCCACTCCCACGGGTGAAAAAACTCTTTTGCCCTCTTTTTTTAACCGGAACAAACTCCACATTGCAAAAAAGCTAAGTCCACCTCCTGCCAGGGAGTATATCAGGGAAAACCCATTCCCAAAGGTAATGCCGGAAAGGACTATCCTTATGATATTTATAAAAAGGGCATCCCCCGGCTTCATCCTGTAAAGCGCTGCCATTACCACCAGATTTGTAAGACCAAGCTTCACTCCGGGGATCGCCACCACAGGGGGTATGAGACTTTCCAAAAATGAAAGCACCATGGCAAGTGCCACCAGCATACCGTATATGGCAACCTTTTTCACATTCATAAAAAGTCTCCAACTAAGCTATAGATCATCTATCGAACCATCACATCCATATCGGAGGGATCCTCCCCGCCTTCTATTTCCACCACCACTTTATGGGGCAGGCAGATTATGGACTGACCGCTTTTTTCGATATTTCCCATCTTTACACAAAGCCTGTCCGGGCAGTCGGCATCTAAAAGATATGCCTTTTTATCTTCTATCACAAGAAGATTATAGCCATCTTCGCCGGTTATTTTTAACCTTGTATCTGTATCAAGGGGGAGCCTGGCGTATTCCTCTCCCTCTACAGTTACCACCACTATGCTTCCTGCTTTATTACTAAGACTCCATCCAAAGTAGATAATCAAGGAAGAAATCAGCAGGGCAAAAATCAGCCACAGGTCGTATTTTTTAATCATGATCACAAAGAGGTGCGGACGATCTTTGGCTTATAGCCTCCCTTGTCCAAAGCCTGTAATATCTCTTTTTTGTGGTCGGTTCCAAATGCCTCAAGGGTAATGCGAAGCTCCACCTCCACATTCCGGTTTGTGGTGACAAACTGGTTGTGTTCAAGCTTTATTACATTACCCTGCACCCCTGCTATGGTCTCAGCCACCGCTGCAAGCTGACCCGGCTTGTCCGGCAAAAGCACAGACACCGTAAATATACGGTCACGGAAGATAAGCCCCTGCTGTACCACCGAAGACATGGTGATGACATCCATGTTGCCGCCGGAGAGGATGCATACGATATTTTTACCCTTTACCTTAAGCTTGTCTACTGCCGCAAAGGTCAAAAGCCCCGAGTTTTCCACCACCATCTTGTGGTTTTCCACCATGTCAAGGAAGGCTCCTATCAGCTCATCATCCTCCACTGTGATGATCTCATCTATATTCTTTTGAATATATGGAAAGATATTTTTCCCGGGAGTCTTGACTGCCGTACCGTCGGCTATGGTCTGGGCTGTGGGAAGTGTCACCACCTCGCCTTTTTCAAGTGAAGCCTTCATACAGGCTGCCCCTGCCGGTTCCACTCCTATGACCTTTATCTTTGGATTGATAAGCTTTGCCAAGGTGGAAACTCCAGTGGCAAGACCGCCCCCACCTATGGGGACCAGAATAGTGTCCACCAAAGGAAGCTCCTTTATGATCTCCATGGCTATGGTTCCCTGGCCTGTAGCCACCGCCAGATCATCAAAGGGATGTATAAAGGTAAGACCCTTTTCATCTGCCAGTTTGTATGCATAGTCGCATGCCTCGTCATACACGTCACCATAAAGCACCACTTCGGCACCGTAGGATTTGGTACGGTTCACCTTAATAAGGGGTGTGGTGGTAGGCATAACTATAGTTGCCTTGACATTGTATTTTGAAGCCGCATATGCCACACCCTGGGCATGGTTTCCGGCTGATGCCGTAATAAGTCCCCTGCTTCTTTCCTCATCAGAAAGGGTGCTGATCTTATAGTAGGCACCTCTTAACTTATAGGCTCCGGTAAACTGCATATTCTCAGGCTTCAGATACACCTGATTACCGGTCTTGTCACTTAAAAAATCGCTGTAGATCAGTTTTGTTTCCAACCGCACCTGGTCAACCACATTGCAGGCTTCATCAAAATCCTTTTTTGTCAGCATATCATACTCCTCAACCTATACCCTGTCTTATTTAAGATCAAAAAACATTGCCCGGACAAAATCATCTGAACTGAATTTATCCAGATCCTCTATTTTTTCTCCAACCCCTATATATTTTACGGGGATACCAAGCTCACCCTGGATCGCCACGGCAATACCGCCCTTGGCTGTGCCGTCCATCTTTGTAAGTATGACTCCTGAAAGGGCTGCTGCCTCGGAGAATTCCTTTGCCTGGATCAGGGCATTCTGTCCCGTGGTGGCATCCACCACCACTAAAGTCTCCCTGTATACCCCGGGCCACTCCCGGTCTATGACACGGTTCATTTTGTTAAGCTCATCCATCAGGTTCTTTTTGTTGTGCAGACGACCTGCGGTATCTATGAGCAAAATATCCGCATTTCGTGCCTTTGCTGCTGCCACAGCGTCAAAAACCACTGAGGAGGGATCCGCCCCCTCATGACCGGCTATGATATCCACTCCGGCACGGTTTGCCCACTCTGTAAGCTGTTCAGTGGCGGCTGCCCTGAATGTGTCCGCAGCTCCTAAAATAACCTTTTTCCCCTCAGCCTTGAATTTTGCAGCCAGCTTTCCAATGGTGGTGGTCTTGCCCACACCGTTGACTCCCACTATAAGCACCACGGAGGTCTTTTCTAAAAACTCATACTCGGCATCACCTATATCCATCTGGTTGTAAATGCCGTCTATCATCAGCGCCTTGCACTCAATGGGCTCTTTTATGCCCTTTGCCTTTACCTGTTCCTTCACATGGTCAAGGACAGCCTCTGAGCCTCTCACACCTATGTCACCGGATATGAGTATCTCCTCCAACTCCTCATAAAACTCATCCGTAATGTCGGTAAAGCCCCGGAAGGCATAGTCCATGTTTTTAACAAAGCCCTCCCGGGTCTTTTTCAGACCTCCCAGCAGTCTGTCAAAAAATCCCATATATCATCCTCCATTATCTCAGATCACTCATCCAGATCATTTTCTATCAGATTTACAGAAACCAGGGTGGAAACACCCTTTTCCTGCATGGTAATACCGTAGAGTCTGTCTGCGGCAGTCATGGTTCCTCTTCGGTGAGTGATGACTATGAACTGTGTGTTTTTGGTAAGCCGGTTTAAATACTTGGCAAAACGGTCCACGTTGCTGTCATCAAGGGCAGCCTCGATCTCGTCTAAAAGGCAGAAAGGCGAGGGCTTCAGATTCTGAATAGCAAACAAAAGGGCTATTGCCGTCAGGGACTTTTCTCCACCTGAAAGCTGCATCATATTCTGGAGCTTTTTCCCCGGGGGCTGTGCTATGATCTTAATGCCCGTCTCAAGGATATCCTCTCCTTCCACAAGTTCAAGCTCGCCCTTTCCGCCTCCGAACAGCTCCTTAAATGCCTTGTCAAACTCCCTTTGTATATCCGCAAAGCCCTTGGCAAACTGTTCCCTCATGCCCAGATCCAGCTCGTCGATTATCTCAGACAGCTTTTCAGATGCACTTACGATATCGTCATGCTGGTTTTTCAAAAACTCGTAGCGCTCCGATACCTCCTTGTACTCCTCTATGGCTCCCACATTTACATTGCCCATCCGTCTGATGGCATCCCTGATGGCAGAGATGGATTTTTTCATTTCATCCCGGTTGTTGTAATCAGGATTCTTAAGCTCCATGGCTGCGTGAAGTGTAAGCTCGTACTCATCCCACATGTAATTGTTCTGGTACTCCATGGCATCCTTGGATCTCTCCTGCTGGGACTCTAAGCGGTATATCTCCTTTTCAAGTCCTGTGATCTGCTTTGAGATCTCTTCCTTTTTGTCAAAAAAGCCCTTGTGCCTTGAGTTCATTTCCTCCCGGCTCTTTTTTGCATTTTCCAGTTCCTCCTCCAGCTTTTTAAAATTTTCATCCGCAGAGGAAATGGTCTTTATGATCTCTTCAATGGACTTCTTCTTTTTTTGAGCCTCTTCCTTGGTGTTTTTGGATTCATCTTCCAGGTTCTTAAGGTTTACATCATCCTTTTCGATCTCGGCATTGACCCTCTCTAAATTCTCGTCCACAAAGGTGACCTTCTGCCTGGCATTGGCTTCCTCGATCTGAACCTCTGACATCTGACGGGAAGCGGTCTGCTCCATATAGGTCTGCTGATCCAGCTTTTCCTGGAATTCCTCTATTTCCTTCTTAAGTACCTTCTCCCTCTCGTCGGCAGTCTCCATCTGACCGGTGATCTTTTTCTTTTCACTGTCTATCTTTGCAAGCTGACCCTCCAGCTCCTTGCTTTCTTCATTAAGGGTGGCGGCAGCTCTGGCAGAATCCTCCCTCTCGGATACGGCTCTTTCCAGGCCCAGCTTTGCTGTGTTTTCATCCAATGCCAGCTTTGAAGCCTTTTCACGGATCTCCTTAAGCTCATCCCTGCAAAGCTCCATTGCGGTCTCTATCTCTTCGGCATGCTGCTTTTTGTCCTTTTGAACCTTGGTAAGGTCTTCTATCTCTTTTTCAAGCTGGTCGATCTGGCGATTCCGGCTTAAGAGATTTCCCTTGTTTTTAAAAGCTCCTCCTGCCATTGAACCACCGGGGCTTAAATACTCTCCTTCCAGCGTGACTATATGGAGGGAATACCGGTTTTTCCTGGCGATCTGGATGGCATGGTCTATGGTATCCACCAAGACCACCCTGCCTACTAAGTAAGCCACTATGCCCCTGTACTTTTCATCACAGTCAATGACCTCATCACAAAGACCTATTACACCCTTTTCGGACAGTACCTCCGTCTTTTTAAAATTACCTCTGCCGTCCACGGCAGTCAGGGGCAAAAAGGTCGCCCTGCCAAAGTGATTTTCCTTAAGGTAGGAGATCATCTCCTTGGCTGTATCCTCGTCCTCGGTAACAATGTTTTGGATATTTCCTCCCAGGGCGGTCTCTATGGCTGTCTCATATTTTTTCTCAACGTGAATAAGATCCGCCACTACGCCATGGATATTGGGATTGTCCTTCTTTTTATCCATGACCCTGCGGATGGAATTTCCATAGCCGTCATACCGCTCGGCTATGCTTTTTAAAGAATCCAGCCTGGACTGCTTTACAGTGATATCCTTTCCCACGGTATTTAATTCTTCCGTGGACTCTCTAAGCTTTCTCTGCCAGTTTTCTATATCCTTTGTGCACCGGCTCTCCTGATCTCTGATATCCTTTAAGGCAGCCACCGCCTCTTCGTAGGTCTTTTTTGCTTCCGACTCCCTAAGGGCAAAGCCGTCCTCCTCCGTCTTTCGCGCCAGTATCCTCTGGGTCAGCTGTGCCTTTCGGATATTGGTCTGCTCAAACATGGTGCTCATGCGCTGCTGCTCGGACTTAATGGTCGCCTTTTCATTCAAAAGGTCCATTATCTCCTTCTGGTTCTTTTCTATTCCCGCATTGCAGGCGCTGATCTCATTTTCTATGCCCTGCCAGTAATCTTTGGCTTTTTGAAGCCGCTCCACTGCCTCCGAGAGCATTTTGTTAAGATCCTCTTTTTCCTTGGAAAAAGTCTCTTTCTCCTTTACGTGCTCCTCCCGCTCCGCAAGGATCACGCCCTTTCTCATGGCTATGCTCTCGTCGGAATTTTCCGCAAAGTGGATCTGCTCCTCAAGTATCCTTATCTCATTTTCCAGATTTCCCTTTTTAAGAGCCGTGTCATTCTGCCTGTCACGGATGGAACTTATCAGTTCATCCACCTCGGCAAGCTCGGCTTCAAGGGTGGCATACTCCTCTTTGATCCTTTCATCATCAGATTTTGTCTTTTCCAGCTGCTCTCTTGAGATATTCAGATTTTTTTCAATATCGGAAAGTTCGTTTGTAAGGCGCTCCATCTCCATCAGAAACATATTCACGTCAAGGGTCTTAAGCTCCTCTTTTTTCTTCAGGTAGTCCTTTGCCACCTTGGACTGTTCCTCCAGGGGACCTACTCTTTGTGTAAGCTCCGCAAGGATGTCGTTTACACGCACCAGGTTGTCCTGCTCCTGCTCCAGCTTTTTAAGAGCCTGTGCCTTTCTCTTTTTAAACTTTACTATACCTACGGCTTCATCAAAAAGCTCACGGCGCTCCTCGGGCTTTCCCGAAAGGATCTTTTCCACCTGACCCTGTCCGATAATGGAATAGCCCTCTTTTCCGATACCTGTATCAAAAAAGAGCTCGTTTACATCCTTAAGGCGGCAGGCGGTCCCATTTAAAAGGTACTCGCTTTCACCGGATCTGTATACCCGGCGGGCAACCGTAACCTCATCATAATCAATGGGCAAAAGATGATCGGAATTATCCATGGTTATTGCCACATAGGCAAAGCTTACGGGCTTTCTGTTTTGTGTACCCGCAAAAATAACGTCCTGCATGGAGGCTCCGCGAAGCTGCTTGGCGCTCTGCTCTCCCAGCACCCACCGAACAGCATCCGCCACATTGCTTTTTCCCGATCCATTGGGACCCACTATGCCTGTGATACCATTATGAAATTCCAAAACTATCTTATGGGCAAAAGATTTAAACCCATGAAGTTCTATGCTTTTTAAATACATCCGAAATCCTCTTCTTAAAACAGCTTCAGATCGCCTATACGGTGCAAAGCCAAAAGTGCTTCATAGGCTGCCTGCTGCTCTGCATTTTTCTTGGATCGTCCCTTGCCCCGGCCTAAAAGTTCATTGCCACGGCGGACCTCCACGGTAAACTGCTTTGCATGATCGGGACCGCTTTCATCCACCACCTCATATACTAGGCGGCTGCCTCCCTCTGCCTGCACCACCTCCTGAAGTGTGGTCTTGCTGTCATAAAAAAGCCTCTTATGCTCTATGTCTGTCAGGATATAGGTCTGGACAAAATGTCTGGCAGGTTCTATGCCCCCGTCCAGATATATGGCTCCAATCAAAGACTCCAAGGCATCAGAAACTATGGAATCCCTCATCCTGCCCCCGGTAGCATCCTCACCCTTGCTTAAAAGCAGATAGTCGGGGAGATCTATTTCCTGGGCGCATCTTGCCAGAGTGGGCTCACACACAAGCGCCGCCCGAAGCTTTGACATATCCCCTTCAGGAAGATTTGGGTAGTCCCGGTACAGGAACTCGCTTGAAACCAATTCCAATACCGCATCCCCCAAAAATTCCAGTCTCTCATTGCTTGCCGACTTTTCCATGCCATGCTCGTTGGCATAGCTGGAGTGGGTCATTGCATGCCTCAAAAGTCCGGGATCCGAAAAATCGTATCCGATGCTTTTTTCTAATTTTTCCATTTCCATAAAGTATACACCATACAGTAATTAGCACGAAAAAACCCTTGTAAATCTACAAGAGTTTTTTCAACGTCTCATATTCGTCTATAATTTTGCTCATCCAAGTGTCTTTTTGATGAGGGCTACAGCATCACCGACAGTAACGATCTTTTCTGCCTCATCATTGTCAACCTCGATATCCAGCTCCTCTTCCACACCCATAATGATCTGAAATACATCCAGTGAATCAGCTCCCAGATCATCAATAAATGTGGTGTCGGGATGTATCTCGTCTGCATCTACGTTCAAAACCTCTGCAATGATCTTTTTAAGTGTCTCAAATTCCATCTTGAAATCCTCCTTATATATAAAGTGTTATACTCTGTCTGCGATCATCTCAACTACATTTTTTTGAGAAAAAGTCACACACTGAATGATGGCATTTTTAATCTCTTTGTGAGTGGCATTGCCGTGAGCCTTTACCACAAGACCCCGTAGTCCCAATAGGGGTGCCCCTCCGTATTCTGTGGCATCAAATTCCTTAAGGGTCTTTTTAAGGGCAGGCAAAGCCAGCGCCGCTCCGATCTTTGAGATCAAAGAACTCATAAGTCCCTTTTTGATTACCCCTATAAGAGTCCCTGCCAGTCCTTCGTAAAGCTTGAGTATCACATTGCCTACGAAGCCTTCACAGACTACCACATCCACATCACCGGCGGGTATGTCCCTAGCCTCCACGGAGCCTACGAAATTGATGTCCTTACATTCCTTAAGCAAAGGAAAGGTCTCCTTTACAAGAGCATTACCCTTTTCCTCCTCAGCCCCTACATTGACTATGCCCACTGTGGGGTTTGGTTTATTGTACATAAGTTCCATATATATGGAACCCATCCGGGCAAACTGAACCAGATGATCCGCCCTGGCATCCACATTGGCACCGCAGTCCAAAACCAGTGTAACTCCCTTTGCCGTGGGAATAAGCGGTGCAAAGGGCGCCCTTTTGACTCCCTGTATCCGTCCCGCCACAAGCTGGCCTCCTACTAAAAGAGCTCCTGAATTGCCGCTGGATACAAATGCATCTGCCTCTTTATCATGCACCATCTTAAGTCCCACCACCATGGATGAGTCCTTCTTTTTTTTGATGGCATTTACAGGATGCTCGGCAGTCTCTATAACCTCAGAGGTATGTCTGATGCTGATCCTGTCCTTAGAACCTTCGGGATGCTTTGAAAGCTCAGCCTGTATCGCGCTCTCATCACCCACCAGGATAACTTCTATGTCATCCCTTTCGGCTGTTGCAAGCACTGCTCCGTACACCATCTCGCCGGGTGCATTGTCGCCTCCCATGGCATCCACGGCGACTCGCGTAACCTCGCTCATATCAATCTCCTTTTTATGCAAGTGCAATAATACTACAATCAGTCCTGTGGGTCAACAAAAAAATACACACGAAAAAAGATGCCCGCTATATAACGGGCATCTCATCAGACTTACAATCAGTAATATCAGTCCATAGCAATGATCTCACGCTTATTGTAAGAACCACAGTTCTTGCATACGCGGTGAGGCATCATCAGCTCTCCGCACTTCGAGCACTTTACAAGTGTCGGAGCGGTCATCTTCCAATTAGCTCTGCGCTTATCTCTTCTTCCCTTGGAAGATTTATTCTTGGGGCAGATCGACATACTTACACCTCCTTTGAATTTGAAAACACATCTAAAAACTGCATCATTCTGGGATCCCGCACCTCTGTATCACAATCACATGTAAAGAGGTTACGATTCTTACCGCAAACAGGACACAGTCCCAGACAGTCGTCCTTGCATAAGATCTTTGACGGCCAGCCGAGGTGTACCTCTGCCATGATCATACCGTCGATATCAAGAAAGCCCTCAGCGACATAATCAAGTCCTTCGTCATTATCCATGGAAAAGACTTCATCTGTTATCTTTATCTCCTGAGAGATCTCCACCGGTATATCCACATCTACCTGTTCTAAACATCTGTCACATCCTGCGGTAAAGGTAAGGGATGTCTTACCGCTTACATACAGTGTGTGCCCCTCGGAATTATAAAATGTGAGGGTGACAGATCTGCTATCCGTCCTGGGAAAATCCATGCCGTTTACGGATACGCTTTTGATATCAATAGCGGCATCACAAGTAACGGTCTGATCTTCTTTTTCCAAAAACTGTGATAAATCTATCTTCATACTGCTGTTTAAAACATTAAACGCAAATCTCCGCAACGTATGGTATTATACTAATTTCCCGGTCATATGTCAACCGGAAATTTTCAATCACTCTGCCAGTGCCACAGTCTCACGGGCTATTGCCAGCTCCTCGTTGGTTGGTATCACATATACATCCACCTTGGAATCTGCGGTGGATATCTTTTTCTCATCCCCATGAACCTCATTATTTACAGCCTCGTCTATGGTTATACCCAAAAATCCAAGATAACTGCATACATCAGCCCGGACGCTGGGGGTATTCTCACCGATACCTGCAGTAAATGCTATTACATCCACTCCGTTCATTGCAGCCACGTAAGCTCCCACATATTTGGCTACCCTGTATGAAAACATAGCCAGTGCCAGCTTTGCTCTTTCATTGCCCTCATCTGCCGCTGCGCACAGATCCCTGAAGTCTGAGGATACACCTGATATGCCCTCGACACCGGATTTTTTGTTAAGGACATTCATAATTCCTGCAAAGTCCAGTCCCTCTTTATTGGCTATGAATTCCACTGCAGAAGGATCTATATCACCGGAACGTGTGCCCATGATAAGCCCCTCCAAGGGTGAAAGTCCCATGGATGTATCCACTGATCTGCCCCCGTCAACTGCACAGATGGATGCGCCGTTGCCCAAGTGACATACAATGGTCTTAAGTGAATCATAGGGCTTACCCACTATCTCTGCCGCCCTCTTGCTTACAAAGCTGTGGGAGGTGCCGTGGAATCCGTACTTTCTGACTTTGTAATCTTCATAGTATTTGTAATCCACTCCGTACATATATGCCTTTGGAGGCATGGTCTGATGGAAAGCGGTATCAAATACTCCCACCTGGGGGATCCCCGGCATAAGCGCCTGGCAGGCACGGATACCTATGATA
Source organism: uncultured Lachnospiraceae bacterium (assembly GCA_946630825.1). Lineage (GTDB taxonomy): Bacteria > Bacillota > Clostridia > Lachnospirales > Lachnospiraceae > JAILEN01. The sequence continues at coordinate 3,258 of CAMOZG010000045.1, read as the reverse complement.
TTTGCAGGGTTATGAAGAGGTGCCAGATCGTTACACTCCTCCACTCCCTTGATGAACTCGTCATCTATAATGGAAGAGCTGGTAAATTTTTCTCCTCCGTGTACCACCCTGTGTCCCACTGCGCCTATTTCGGAAAGGTCAGAAAGGGCTCCGGTCTTTTCATTTACCAAAGCATCCAGCACCATCTGAACAGCCTCCTTATGGGTAGGCATGGGTGCGTCCGTAACCTCTGTCTCCCCACCGGCAGGTGTGTACTTAAGCCTGCCGTCTATGCCGATACGCTCGCACAGACCCTTTGCCAGCACCTGCTCTGTCTTTGAATCTATCACCTGATACTTAAGTGATGAACTTCCGCAGTTAATAACTAATACCTTCATTGTTGTCTCCTCCTCGTTAAGCTTATTCTATTCAGCCAAAGTGGCTTCTATAGCCAAAAAAAGATTTTTATTGTTGATGGGCTTCAAAAGATATCCGTCCGGCTCAAGCTTCATGACCTGGGCTATATGATCCCTGTCACTTACACCGGTGAGAAATACCACCTTCAGATCAGCGGTCCTTTCATCCTCACGGATCCTCTTTAAAACCTCCCGTCCATCCATCATGGGCATCTCATAATCCAAAAGCACCAGATCAGGTCTGTCCCGCTCTATGGACTTTAGGGCGCTTTCTCCCGACTTTGCCAGAGTCACCCTGTATTCGGTCTGCAGGATGGTCTTTAAGGTCCTAAGAAAAATGGCATTGTCATCCACCAAAAGAATATGGGATCTGTCCAGCTTGCCCTTTGACTGGAGTATTGCCTTTATATTGTTTGTCTCTCTTTTACTTAAGTTTAGGGCACGACAGACAGTTTCTATGACCTTTCTCGGTTCAGCCGGTTTTTCAAGCTGGGGTGGATTGTTGCCCATGTACATGGCATTGAACTCGGTGTATTCAAGAGTTGAACCGTATACCAAAACCGGAAGCTTCGGCATGTCAGCCTGAAGTCCCAAAAGGCTTACATATGAGTTGGATTCAAAATCCCCGATATTTACAATAAGCAGATCCGGCGTAGCCAGCCTTACGGCTTTGGCTGCGGCATCAATGCCCTTTTCAAAATCAAGCACCTCAAAAGAACCTGTATTTAGCAGGATCTCACCAACATCATATAACGCCCCCGGCGTATTACTACACAGCAATATCTGACTCAAGCTTTCTCTCCAAATATCATGCATTTTTATTGATACGGTTCACCAGTCCTCCGGCATCTATCAGCTCCTGCATAAAGGGCGGAAATGCCTGTCCCTGGTATTCTTTATTTGTGGTTCTGTCATATATCCTGCCGGAATCAAAATCCACCTCGACCTCATCTCCCTCACAGATCTCCTTTGATGCCTCGGCACATTCTATAATGGGCAGGCCTATGTTAATGGCATTCCTGTAAAATATCCTGGCAAAGGTCTCAGCGATAACACAGCTTATGCCGCTTGCCTTAATGGCAATTGGAGCGTGCTCCCTTGAGGAACCGCATCCGAAGTTTTTGGTCGCCACCATAATATCCCCGGCTGTCACCTTTTTTGTAAACTCTGAATCAATATCCTCCATACAGTGCACCGCCAGCTCTGCAGGATCACTGGAGTTTAGATACCTGGCAGGTATGATCACATCAGTGTCCACGTTGTCACCGAACTTATGCACTCTTCCTTTTGCGTTTTCCATATATCATCCTTTCCTAATATATAAGTTTTCGGATCATTGCAGCTTTTGTTAGAGCTACATATGGTTTTAAGGGGCAGTGATGTATCCTGCAAGGGCGCTGGCTGCAGCCACCGCCGGAGATGCCAGGTATATCTCTGAGGTCACATCCCCCATACGTCCCACAAAGTTACGGTTGGTAGTGGATACGCAGCGCTCTCCATGGGCTAAGATTCCCATATATCCACCTAAGCAGGGACCGCAGGTAGGGGTGGATACCACTGCTCCCGCTTCCACAAAGGTCTTAAGATACCCTGCCTCCATTGCTTCAAGATATATTTGCTGGGTAGCGGGTATGATGATCACTCTCACACCGTCTGCCACCTTTTTGCCCTTTAATATCTCTGCCGCCACTGCCAGATCCGAGATGCGTCCGTTGGTGCAGCTTCCTATAACCACCTGATCGATCTTGATCTCATCCATCTCATCCACAGTATGTGTATTCTCAGGAAGATGGGGGAAGGATACTGTGGGCTTTAGGGCGGAAAGATCCACTGTGATCTCTCTTGCATACTCTGCATCAGCGTCTGCCTCATAGACCCTGTAACCGGAAGCAAGAGAGCCGTTTTTCAAATTGGAATCATCCCTTGTGCTCCCAGGCGCATGTTCCTTAAGATACTCTATGGTCAGATCATCCACAGGGAAGATGCCGTTTTTGGCTCCTGCCTCTATTGCCATGTTTGCAATGGTAAATCTGTCGTCCATGGACAACTGTGATATACCATCACCCACAAATTCCATACTCTGATAAAGGGCACCGTCCACTCCTATCTCTCCGATTATATGAAGTATCACGTCCTTGCCGCTAACGTACTTCTCCGGTTTTCCAGTGACATTTACCTTTATGGCTGCAGGCACCTTAAACCATGCCTTTCCCGTTGCCATACCGGCTGCCATATCCGTGGAACCCACTCCTGTGGAAAAAGCCCCCAGGGCTCCGTAGGTACAGGTATGAGAATCTGCTCCTATCACCACATCACCTGAGATGACCAGTCCCTTTTCAGGAAGCAGTGCATGTTCTATACCCATCTGACCAACATCATAAAAATGGGAGATACAGTTTTCGCAGGCAAAATCCCTTACTTCCTTTACATGCTCTGCACTTTTTATATCCTTATTAGGAACAAAGTGATCCATGACAAGAGCTATCTTGTCCTTGTCAAAGACCCCCTCCACCTTCATCTTTTCAATTTCATGTATGGCAACAGGGCTGGTTATATCATTTCCCAGCACCAGATCCAGATTCGCCTCAATGAGATCACCGGCTTTTACTTCGGCAAGCCCGGCATGATCCGCCAGGATCTTTTGCGTCATGGTCATTCCCATGCTTATTTCCTCCTATTCATTGACGTGATTTAAAAAATGGGAGTTTCACTTGGTCAGTCTCCGCTCTCCCTCGACTAGTCGAACATCCGTAAGGCATACTCCTAAAGTCGTCTGCCTAACGGCTGTACGACGGATTCTCGGTGCGCTCCGCCGACTCTGCGTGAAACGATCCGGCTTCTTAAAAGCACTCAGTGTAAATTC
>CAMOZG010000044.1 GCA_946630825.1 uncultured Lachnospiraceae bacterium | reverse complement strand
AGAAAGGAGGGTCGGCGATGGCAGATATCACATCAAGAGAATTTGAACGCTTAGAGGCTGATATAAGCCGTCCTAACCGAAGTGTTGTATCCACAAAGGACTTCACCGACCCTAAGGAGCTGTATGAGCGTCTCATAGAGGGCATCAGAAAGTACCATCCCAGTGAAGACATATCCATGATAGAAAGTGCCTATAAGCTGGCAGATGAGGCTCACCGGGGACAGGTGAGAAAGTCGGGAGAGCCCTATATCATCCATCCCCTTTGTGTGGCGCTTATTCTGGCGGATCTGGAGATGGATAAGGAGACCATAGTGGCAGGGCTTCTCCATGATGTGGCTGAGGATACGGTGATCACCATTGAGGAGATAGAAAAGCGCTTTTCCCAGGAGGTTGCCCTTTTGGTGGATGGTGTGACAAAGCTGGGTCAGCTCTCCTATGATGCGGATAAGGTGGAGATACAGGCAGAAAACCTGCGAAAGATGTTTTTGGCAATGGCAAAGGATATCAGGGTGGTCATTATCAAGCTTGCTGACCGTCTTCACAATATGCGTACCCTTAAGTACATGACAGAGGCAAAGCAGAATGAAAAAGCCAGAGAGACCATGGAGATATATGCTCCCCTGGCGCAGAGGCTTGGTATCAGTAAGCTTAAAATAGAGTTAGAGGATCTGTCCCTCAAATATCTTAAGCCAAATGAGTATTATGATTTAGTGGAAAAGATCGCCACCAGAAAAAAAGACCGGGATGCCTATGTGCAAAGCCTGGTGGATGAGGTTCGCCACCATATCGAAGAGGCAGGGATAAAGGCGGAGATCTACGGCAGATCCAAGCACTTTTTCTCCATATATAAAAAGATGGTAAACCAGAAAAAGACCTTAGATCAGATCTACGATCTTTTTGCCATCCGAATCATTGTAAATGACGTGAAGGACTGCTATGCGGCATTGGGAGTGATCCATGAGATGTACACCCCCATACCGGGGCGTTTTAAGGACTACATAGCCATGCCAAAGCCCAATATGTACCAGTCCCTCCACACCACTTTGATAGGTCCTTCCGGGACACCCTTTGAGATACAGATCAGGACCTATGAGATGCACCGTACCTCGGAATACGGTATCGCCGCCCACTGGAAGTATAAGGAAAGCGGCGAGGGTGCCAAAAATACACAGGATGCAGAGGAGGAAAAGCTTTCCTGGTTAAGACAGATCTTAGAGTGGCAGCAGGACATGAGTGACAACAGGGAGTTTGTCAGCCTGCTAAAAAGCGATCTGAATCTTTTCTCGGATACGGTTTTCTGCTTTACTCCCACAGGGGATGTGAAGAATCTGCCTACGGGCTCCACCCCCATAGATTTTGCCTACAGTATACATTCGGCAGTGGGAAATAAGATGGTAGGGGCAAAGGTCAACGGTCTTTTGGTTCCCATAACCTATACCATACAAAACGGCGACCGGGTGGAGATAATCACCTCGGGCAACAGCCGGGGACCCAGCCGGGACTGGCTTACCATAGTAAAGTCCACCCAGGCGAGAAACAAGATCAACCAGTGGTTCAGATCCGTAAGCAAGGAGGACAATATAGCTAGAGGCAGGGAGCTTTTGGCAGAATCGGCAAAGTCAAAAAACCTGTCCTTAGAGGCTATTTCAAAGCCCAAATACCAGGAAAAGGCTCTCCGCAGATACGGCTTTCACGATTGGGATTCACTTTTGGCGGCAATAGGTCAGGGCTCCTTGAAGGAGGGGCAGGTAATAAACCGGCTTTATGACGCCTACCTGGTGGTACATCCCCTGGTCCGCACTGACGAGGATATTCTAAGCGAGCACTCCACTGCGGAGTATTCCAAAAAGAATGAGGGAGCACCCCGTTCCAAAAACGGCATCATAGTCCGGGGGCTTCATGATGTGTCCGTCAGATTTTCCAAGTGCTGCAGCCCGGTTCCGGGAGATGAGATAGTGGGCTTTGTCACCAGAGGCAGGGGAGTGTCCATCCACCGCACCGACTGTATAAACATCATGAATTTAGAGGAGGCGGAGCGGGTCAGACTCATAGATGCGGAGTGGCAGCCGGAGTATCTTAAGGAGCACGAGGATGATCTGTTTATCGCGGACATCAGGATATTTGGCAATAACCGGACAGGACTTTTAGTGGATATCACAAAGATATTTACAGAAAAAAATATAGACATCTCATCCATCCACTCCCAGGTGAGCAAGCAGGACGTGGCAACCATAGACATATCCTTTGGTGTGCGAGGCCGCTCGGAGCTTTCTTCACTGGTGGATAGGATCAGATCTGTAGAGAGTATCATAGACATAGAGAGGACCACGGGTTAGCCTGTGGGTAGGGGAAAATGGTAGTAACAGAACTTTTAGAGAGAAATGCAAAGCTGTATGGCAATGAGGTGGCTCTGGTGGAATTAAACCCTGAGCAAAAGGATACCAGACGCACCACCTGGAAGGAGTCGGAGCTTATCGAGCCCAGCCGTTTCCAGCCCTACAGGAGGGAGATAACCTGGGCGGTATTTGATGAAAAAGCCAACCGCTTTGCCAATATGCTTTTATCCAGAGGCGTAAAAAAGGGAGACAAGGTTGCCATACTCATGTATAACTGCCTGGAGTGGCTTCCCATTTACTTTGGTATTTTAAAGACCGGAGCTATAGCGGTGCCCTTTAATTTCAGATATGATGCTGATGAGATACTTTACTGTGCCGAGCTGGCAGAGGTGGATGTTCTGCTTTTCGGTCTGGAATTTATCGGACGTATCGAGCAGCACGCAGAGAGGCTTGGCAGAGGCAGGCTTTTGATATATGTGGGAGATAACTGTCCCAACTTTGCAGAAAGCTATCACGAGCTGGTAGCGGACTGTTCATCCCAGGCGCCTGGGATCCACCTGACCACCAGGGATTACGGTGCCATCTATTTTTCATCCGGCACCACAGGCTTTCCAAAGGCTATCCTTCACAGACACCAGAGCCTGATACAGGCTGCGGAAATGGAGGCAAGACACCATGAGATCGGCAGGGATGATGTGTTTTTGTGCATCCCTCCCCTCTATCATACGGGAGCCAAGTTCCACTGGATGGGAAGCCTGTATGCAGGGTCAAGGGCAGTATTGCTAAAGGGCGCGTCACCCGAGAGCATCATATCCGCTGTGTCCACTGAGAGGTGTACCATAGTATGGCTTCTGGTACCCTGGGCACAGGATATACTTCTTGCCTTTGACAAGGGAGACATTCATCCTGACGACTACCATCTGTCCCAGTGGAGGCTTATGCACATAGGGGCACAGCCGGTGCCGCCTTCTCTAATCAGACATTGGAAGGAGTATTTTCCGGAGCATCAGTATGATACAAACTACGGTCTGTCCGAATCCACCGGTCCCGGGTGTGTACATCTGGGGATGGAAAATATCAGAAAGGTGGGAGCTATCGGAGTTCCCGGCTATCGTTGGGAGTGCAAGATAGTGGATGAAGCCGGACAGGAGGTGAAGCAGGGTGAGATAGGAGAGCTTTGCGTCAAGGGTCCCGGAGTCATGACCTGCTACTATAATGATGAAGCCGCTACCGCCGAGGTGCTTAAGGATGGCTGGCTTTTTACCGGTGATATGGCAATGCAGGATGAAGAGGGCTTTTACTATCTGGTGGATCGTAAAAAGGATGTGATCGTATCCGGTGGTGAAAATATCTATCCGGTTCAGATAGAGGACTTTATCAGGAAAAACAATGCGGTAAAGGATGTGGCAGTTATTGGACTGCCGGACAAGCGGCTGGGTGAGATAACTGCGGCTGTGATAGAGGTAAAGGACGGTTCCTCCTTAACTGAGGCAGAGGTGAATGACTTTTGTCTGGAGCTTCCCAGGTATAAGCGTCCCAAGAAGATCATATTTGAGCCAATTCCCCGTAATGCTACGGGCAAGATAGAAAAGAAGGTGCTTCGCAAACAGCACGGAGCAGACAGGCTTGTGGCTCAGGAAACACAGGATTAAAAAAAGGGGCTGATGGATCATCCATCAGTCCCTTATATTTTTATGAAAGCTGGGATGTGCAATGTCCGCAGCGGGTAGCTCCTATGGGGATCATGCTCTTGCAGTAAGGGCATTCCTTTTCGGTGGGAGCAGCCTCTTCGGCAATTGCGGCATCCTTTTTAACTGTGGCTTTGACTTTTTCAAGACTCTTTATCAGACAAAAGATGACAAGAGCCATCAAAAGGAAGTTTATTACCACGGTGATGAACTTACCGTATCCAAGGGTGGCAGCGCCTGCCTCCTGGGCGGCAGCAAGGGTGGCATACTTGTTTCCGTCCAAGGATATGAACCAGTTTGAAAAATCAATACCACCGGTAATAGCGGAGATCAGGGGCATGATAATATCATCCACCAGAGAGCTTATAATACCCTGAAAGGCTCCGCCGATAATAACACCGACTGCCATATCCATCACATTGCCTTTTGTGATAAAATCCCGAAACTCGTCGATAAACTTTTTCTTTTCCATAAATTATCTCCTCCTTTTAGAGTTCTCCCAAGTGTCCGTTTATGGATGCGGACTCATCATCTTCTAATGGTATCACTATGCATCGTCTGCCGTCAACAAATTGTGTGCGGATTTCCTCCTCTTTTTCCTGACTGACCCGAAGCACCACTGCCACCTCAGGGGTGTCATCCCCGTCGATACCGTAATCCTTAAGCTTTTTATTGAGAGCCACCACTTCCTTTTGAAGCTCCCGCTTTTCAGCCCGCAGGTCGTTGTTTTTGAGGATCTTATTATCCAAAAGCTCCTGTGCCTGGGGCATATCCTCTTCGTCGGTAAAAAGCTTTCCGTAGTCCTCGGCGATACGCTGGGCTTTTTCCGGGGACAATCCGCTGTCCGTCAGGACCTCCTCCACAGTTTCCGGCTGCATCACCACCTGGCTTCCCTGACCGTGGATGGCTTCTTCGTGGTCTATATGTACGGCTATGGCTTCATTTACATCAGCTATGATGTCATCAAGATCTTCGTTTTCCGGTCCCACACGGGAGATGACCATGTTGGAAAAAGCCTCCTTTTTCTCCGTGGAGGTGTAGCGGCTTTCGCAGCCCAAGGCGCTTTCCCAGAATTCCTTGTGGGGATCCGCAGGCTTTTTCGCATATACCATGACATGATGGATGTCGGTGGATCTGTCGGAAAAAGCGGGATAGATAAAGCCTGTGTCCGTGGCATCCACGATCCAGTCCCGGATACGGGGTGCTATACGGTTTTCCTGTTCCAGATACCCCAACCCTGCCTTGGACAGACGCACGGGACAGATGGAGCAGATGATGTAGTCGTATACCTCCTCGGACTCGTCTAACTTCATGCCGTCGGTGGTCTTCTTTGGAACGTCATATATATCGTAAAAAAGCAGGATGAGATAGTGTCCTTCGTAGGAAAAGGAGGATATGACCCTGTCGTAAAAGCCATCCAAAATGGTGTCGTCAGAGAGCTTGCTGTTTTTAAGTGCCAGCATGCTTTTTTCCATTCCATCAGCCTCATCCGGGTAGGCAAGCTCGATCAGATTGTTTCCCACCGTACCGGAAAGGGTCTTATTTGCGATCTCCAGATATTTGAAGACCTCCTCCTCGGATAGCTGTAAAAAATCATCCGTAAAGGTCACCACCTTTTCCTTGGCGCTGTTTACATAGCAGCCTGCCAGCTTGGAAATGGTGCAGGTCTCTTTCTTTAGTCTGCGCTTTAATTCCAGCACTTCCTTTTTTTCCATATAATGTATCCTCCTCGTCGGGTCATTTTTTGCAAAAAGCTATTGTATTATACCAAAACTGTCTTGAAAAGGATAGTGAGAAACAATAAAATGAAACTATCTATTCAGAACCAAGGGATTAATTATACAAGGAGGCAGGCTATGATTTTAAGTGCGGAAGTACCCTTTAACAGCTTTTACTTTGACTGGGAGATAAGATTGGAGGAGTGGATGCAGGCGACCTTTCCTGACGGGCTCATCTCGGCATTTTCCCAGCTTTCGATTTTCGGCGAGACCTTGATAATGATAATTATTATGGGGCTTTTATACTGGGGACTTGATAAGGAGTTTGGCAAATACGTGGGGCTAAATATCCTGGTGGCAATAGTGATAAATCCTCTTATCAAGAATATTTTCATCAGGCGCAGACCCTATTTTGAGAGTGAGGGCATAGATTTAAAGCGGCTTATTGAGCCGGATGCGGACAAGTATGACATAGTGGCACAGGGCTATTCCTTCCCCAGCGGACATTCCTCGGGATCTGCCACCCTTTACGGTTCTCTGGCGAGATTCGGTAAAAAGAAATGGCTTACTGTGCTGGCATTTTTGCTTCCTCTTTTAGTGGGCTTTTCCAGAGTGGTGGTGGGAGCTCATTATCCCACAGACGTGATCTGCGGCTGGGCTTTAGGTGCCTGTGTGGTATTTCTGATCCCCTGGCTTCGGGAAAAGATGCCAAATGATGCCATATTCTATGGGGTGCTTGTGGTGGTTTTTGCAGTGGGATTTTTGTACTGCACCAGTGACGATTACTACACCGGCTTCGGCATGCTTTTGGGCTTTGCCTTTGCGGATCCCTTTGAGAAAAAATTTGTTAATTTTAAAAACACAAAGAATCCTTTGAGGATCATCTTAAGAGTCGCAGGAGGCGGCGGACTTTATGTGGTGCTTAATTCTCTTTTAAAAATGCCTTTTTCGGAGGAGTTTTTGGAGGCAGGGACTTTTCTTTCCCATGCGGTACGGTCGGGAAGGTACGCAATAGTCATCTTTTTTGTAATTGCCCTTTATCCAATGATATTTAAGTTGGGAGATAAGATCTTTAAGGCATAGATTGGAGGTTGTTATGATGAAAAGGATCAAAGTTTTTATTTTAACATTGGCGCTGGTGCTTGGTCTGACTCCCACCGGGGTGTGTCAGGCAGATGAGCCCGGGATATACTATTTTACTGTGGATTTTGGAAACTATGAGGCTGTAAACTTAAGACCGATAGCCACAGGGGATACAAAGTACAATGGTACCGTGGCGGTATTCGACTTTTTATACGGGGATGCCACCTACGGACTTTTTGTAAACTATAAGGGTGACTATGCCGACGTGGCGGACAACATTTTTTATGACGAAAACTCCGGTACGGTGACCATAGGAGTGGGTGATGATTCAGAGCTTAAAAAGTTTTGCATAGAGCTGCACACCGGCAGCACCGGCACCATGGAGGATGATGTGAGGGTCGCCATTGATTCAAAGCGCTATTCCTTCAATGACGAAGGCAGGGTGTACTTTAAGACCGTGCCGGATGACATGATCTATGACGTGGACATAGCCTGCCCCCTTCCTACGGCTTCAAAGAAAAAGGTCAACAAATCCAAAACCTACACAGGTTCCTGTACTGTAAAGGTCAAAAACTATTACAGCCGTGTAGTCTTAAAGGGTGATGACGCCGGCATAGCAAAGATAAACAAGTCCTTAAAGAAGCTTAGCAATGAGTTTATGAAGAACTCAAATGTTCATGAGTACGCCGCAGAACAGGTGAAATACGGAAGCTATGATGATAACTATGAGGACTATGGCGGACAGACAGTCACCTTTATGAATGATGAGGTGGTAAGTATCTGCGCCACCCGTCGCTGGTATGCCGGGGGAGTATCCAACACCTTTTATGATGGGTATGTATACAACTTAAAGACCGGAAAGCAGATGAAAAAGATCACCTCCTTTACAAAGGAGACAAATATCAAAAAGCTGAGAAAGACTATCCTTAAGAAGATGGTGAAGGCAGGGAAGCTTTCGGAGCTGGCAAAGCCCGAGATCGACAAAATGACCGCTAAGGATTTCAACTTCGCCATCAATAAAAAGGGCAATGTGGAGGTGTACTTTGGACCCTATACATTAAGCCACGGCGGCTGGACCACGGAGTGTACTGTGGCGGGGAAATATAAGTGAGCAAAAAAACATTTGACAAACAGTCTTTTTTGAGTATAATAACAACTAATTTAATGATGTAACAATTTAAACCGTTGAAGCGGAGAATGGGCCGCTGAGGGCATAGGGGAAAAGATCTATTCTTAGTATCCATGACGTGGGACATACGTTAGTTGTCGGAGGTATGCAGGTACCTCGCTAAGTGCACGGGTCATACCGTGAATCAAGGTGGCACCGCGGATAGTGTCTCTTAATGAGCTGTATTCGTCCTTGACAGATTTATTTCTGTTGGGGACGTTTTTTTATGCTTTCCAACGGACAGATGCAAAACAAAAAGGAGGTATGGAACAATGATCAAGGAGGCAATCGTAAAGATCGTAAACAAGGAGGATCTCACCTATGACGAGGCTTATAGGGTAATGAATGAGATCATGGGCGGGGAAACATCACCCACCCAGAATGCGGCTTTTTTGTCGGCGCTTTCTACAAAAAGTGCCAGAGCCGAGACCACTGATGAGATAGCGGGCTGCGCCGAAGCCATGAGGGAGCATGCCACACGGGTAGAGACCGGAATGGATATATTTGAGATAGTCGGCACCGGAGGAGACAATGCAGGCAGCTTTAATATCTCCACCACCTCTGCGCTGGTTGCAGCCACTGCAGGCATGAAGGTGGCAAAGCATGGCAACCGGGCGGCTTCATCCCTTTGCGGAACAGCGGATTGTCTGGAGGCGCTGGGGGTCAATATAGACCAGGATCCGGACCGCTGCAGGCAGATGCTTTCGGAGGTGGGAATGTGCTTTTTCTTTGCACAGAAGTATCACACCTCCATGAAATATGTGGGAGCCATCAGAAAGGAGCTGGGCTTTAGAACAGTTTTTAACATCTTGGGCCCCCTTACCAATCCGGCATACCCCACCATGCAGCTTCTGGGAGTGTATGATGAGTATCTGGTGATGCCCCTGACTCAGGTGCTTATAAATCTGGGAGTCAAAAGGGGAATGGTGGTCTATGGTCAGGACAAGCTGGACGAGATATCACTGTCAGCTCCAACCACAGTAAGCGAGATCAGGGACGGATGGTACAAATCCTATGTAATAAAGCCTGAGGATTTCGGGCTGAAAAGATGCAGCAGAGAGGATCTAAAGGGTGGCACCCCTGAGGAAAATGCGGCAATTACAAGAGCTATTTTATCAGGTGAAAAAGGGCCGAAGAGGGACGCTGTCCTTATGAATGCAGGAGCCTCCCTTTACATAGGGGGCAAGGCAGAAAGCATGGCAAAGGGCATAGAAATGGCAGCAGACATACTGGATTCTAAAAGTGCCCTTATAACCCTTGAAAAGATGATAGAAGTCAGCAACAGGTGAGGCGGTGCCATGAGTATATTGGATGAGTTGGCGGCATACGCAAAGGTAAGGGTGGAGGAGGACAAAAAGTCCATCCCCTTAAATGAAATGAAAAAGCTGGCGGCAGAGCGTCCGGTTCCCCCCTCATTTTATGAGGCAATAAAAAAGCCCGGGATGTCTTTTATATGTGAGTGCAAAAAGGCATCTCCCTCCAAGGGAGTTATCGCCCGGGAGTTTGAGCCTGTAAATATCGCCATGGAATATGAGGCGGCAGGGGGAGATGCGATTTCGGTGCTTACGGAGCCAAAGTGGTTTCTGGGAGCCGACAGGTATCTAAGTGAGATATCCAAAAAGGTGAAGCTTCCCTGTCTTCGAAAGGACTTTACCGTGGATGAGTACATGATCCATCAGGCAAAGTACCTTGGAGCCTCCGCAGTGCTTCTTATTACCTCAATACTGGATGAGGGGATCCTTAAGGAATACATAGATCTGACCCACGAGATCGGGCTTTCTGCCTTGGTGGAGACCCATGATGCCCATGAAATTGAAAAGGCTCTTGGGTGCGGGGCGGATATCATTGGAGTAAACAACAGAAACCTGAAAGATTTTTCGGTGGATCCCAATAACTCCAAAAACCTAAGATCATTGGTGCCAAAGGAAGTGCTTTTTGTGGCTGAAAGCGGGATAGGAACTGCCTCGGATGTTTTGGAACTTTTTGATGGGGGAGTGGATGCCCTGCTGGTGGGAGAGACTCTTATGAGAGCCTCTGACAAAGCAAAAAAGCTTTCAGAACTTAGATCCCTTTTGCCAAAGGAGGCAGGCAGATGATGACGAAGATCAAGCTCTGCGGTCTGATGGAAAAGCGGGATATAAAGACAGTCAATGAGCTTTTGCCGGACTATATCGGCTTTGTTTTCTGGGAAAAAAGCCGTCGGTACATATCCCCCGACAAAGCCCATGAACTTAAAAGTATTTTAGATCCGAGGATAAAGGCTGCGGGAGTTTTTCTGGATGCAAAGATCGAAGAGATCGAAGACATTGCACTAAAGAAAACCATTGATGTGATCCAGCTTCACGGACATGAGAACCGGGAGTATATAGAGGCTCTAAAAAGCAGGGTGGCGCTCCCCATAATCCAGGCATTTGTGCTTGGAGATGATCCGGCGGAGACCCTTAGGCTTGCAGAAAAAAGCAATGCAGACTACATCCTTTTGGATTCGGGAACCGGCTCCGGGGAGACCTTTGACTGGGGACTTTTAAGGGATGTAAAACGACCCTACTTTCTTGCGGGAGGACTAGATCAAAATAATGTGTCAGGGGCTGTGGAAGCGCTGCATCCCTTTGCGGTGGATGTAAGCAGCGGTATAGAAACTGATGGGAAAAAGGATCCTGACAAAATGAAGGCCTTTGTCAAAGCTGTCAGGGAACAGTTATATATAAATTAGGAGGAAACTATGTCTGAGAAAAAAGGACGTTTTGGAATACATGGGGGTCAGTACATACCTGAGACCCTTATGAACGCCGTAATAGAGCTGGAGGAAGCATATGATCATTATAAGAATGATCCTGATTTTAATCAGGAGCTTTCCACTCTTTTTAATGAATATGCCAACAGACCATCTTTGCTCTATTATGCGAAAAAAATGAGCGAGGACTTAGGGGGCGCAAAGATCTATTTAAAGAGGGAGGATCTTAACCACACCGGCGCCCACAAGATCAACAATGTGCTGGGTCAGGCACTTCTGGCAAAAAAGATGGGAAAGACCAGGCTTATTGCCGAGACCGGTGCAGGACAGCATGGAGTGGCAACAGCCACAGCCGCAGCTCTTATGGGCATGGAGTGTGTGGTTTTTATGGGGGAAGAGGACACTAAGCGCCAGGCTTTGAATGTGTATCGCATGAGGCTTTTAGGAGCAGATGTGATCCCTGTTACCACCGGGACAGCCACCCTTAAGGATGCGGTATCCGAGGCAATGAGGGAGTGGACTTCCCGTATAGATGACACCCACTACTGTCTGGGATCAGTCTTGGGACCCCATCCATTTCCTACTATAGTAAGGGACTTTCAGGCAGTGATCTCAAAGGAGATAAAAGCCCAGCTTATGGAAAAGGAGGGTCGGCTTCCTGACGCGGTGATAGCCTGTGTGGGGGGAGGCTCCAATGCCATAGGAAGCTTTTATCATTTCATAGATGATCCCTCTGTCAGGCTTATTGGCTGCGAGGCAGCAGGTCGGGGGATAGACGGCTTTGAGACTGCGGCAACCATAAATACGGGAAAGATAGGGATATTCCACGGAATGAAATCCTACTTTTGCCAGGATGAGTATGGTCAGATCGCACCGGTTTATTCCATTTCTGCAGGCTTGGACTATCCGGGAATAGGACCGGAGCATGCGGCTTTGCACGATTCGGGCAGGGCAGAGTATGTGCCGGTCACTGATGAAGAGGCGGTGGATGCATTTGAATATCTGTCAAAAACAGAGGGCATCATCCCGGCAATTGAATCCGCCCATGCGGTGGCATATGCCAAAAAGCTTGCGCCACAGATGGACAAAAACGAGATAATAGTGATAACCATATCGGGCAGGGGAGACAAGGATTGTGCCGCCATAGCCAGGTACAGAGGGGAGGATATCAATGAGTAGGATAAGTGAAGCTTTTAACGGAAAAAAGGTTTTTATTCCCTTTATTACCTGTGGTGATCCTGATCTTAAAACTACAGAGGAGTGCGTGCTTCAGATGGTAAAAAACGGAGCAGGGATAGTGGAGCTTGGTATCCCCTTTTCGGACCCTACAGCCGAAGGACCGGTGATCCAGGAGGCGAACTTGCGAGCCCTCTCAGGTGGCATCACCACGGATGACGTATTTGATATGGTAAGAAGTCTTAGAAAAAAGACGGATGTGCCGCTGGTTTTTATGACCTATGTCAATGTGGTTTTTTCCTATGGTACAAAGAAGTTTTTAGAAAACTGCCGGGATGTGGGCATGGACGGCTTGATACTGCCGGATCTGCCCTATGAAGAAAAGGAGGAATTTGCACCTGCATGCCGGGAGCAGGGGATTGATCTTATATCTCTCATTGCGCCGACCTCCAATGAGAGGATAGCCAGGATAGCCGGGGATGCAGAGGGCTTTTTATACATAGTTTCAAGCCTTGGGGTGACGGGAGTCAGAAGCGAGATCACCACGGATCTGGGAGCTATGGTATCTTTGGTGAGAGAAAATACAGATATCCCCTGTGCCATAGGCTTTGGCATATCCACTCCAAAGCAGGCACATGATATGTCACAGATCTCAGACGGAGCCATCATAGGCTCGGCAATAGTCCGGCTTGTAGCTGCCCATGGCAGGGATGCTGCCCCCTTTGTAGGGGAGTATGTAAAGGAGATCACGGATGCCATAAATGCAGATTGATATTGATTTGTAATTTACGTGTAACTATTCAGAACCCAGCTCGAATCCGCTTCGCTTCTTCTCGCTGTGGCTTCTCGCCAAAGAAATTTTTGAAAAGAATCGCTTGTGAATGCAAGCATTCAATCGATTCTCTTCAAAAATTGCCTTGGCTCTGAATAGTTACATTTACATTTCATAGAATTTAAACTATAATAGCAGACATGTTTGACAGAGAAAGTGTAAAAAAGCTGTGTGAAAAAATCCCCCCACCGGACAAGGCGGCATTTGACAGGGTGATGAAAAGGTGGGATTCCATAGCCAAGCCCATAGACGGATTAGGTGAGTTTGAGAGGATAGTGGCAAGGATCGGCGGTATTCAGGGAGAGGAGATACCGAAGCTTTCTGACAGGAGGCTTCTGGTATTTTTATCCGATAATGGTATCGTGGATGAAAAGGTGACCCAGTCGGATCACACTGTGACCCATTCCGTGGCGGAGGCAATGGCGGAAAACGGATCCACTGTATGTGTTATGGCACGGCAGGCGGCTGTAAAGGTGGTGCCTGTGGACATAGGCATGAAGGGGGAGGCTGTTTCCGGCATCATTTACAGGCGGATAAAAGAGGGGACCGGGGATTTTTACATCCAGCCTGCCATGACCGAGGAGGAGACTTTAAGAGCCATGGAGATCGGCTGTGAAATGGCGGATATGCTCCATGAAGATGGTTGTGAAGTGCTGCTTTTAGGTGAGATGGGAATAGGAAATACCAGCACTGCCACCGCAGTGGGCTGTGCTATTTTAGACCTTTCTGTCAGGGATCATATCGGCAGGGGAGCAGGGCTCAGTGACGAAGGCTTTTTACATAAGCAAAGGATAATAGAAGAGGCTGTTAAAAAAGCTGACTTTGACAGGGATGATGTCATTGGGGTACTGTCACGGTTTGGGGGATTTGATATTGCGGGAATGACCGGAGCAATATTGGAGGCGGCAAGCTTGGGTATGCCGGTGATCCTGGATGGACTTATAACCCTTTCGGCTCTTCTTGTGGCGGAGAGGCTCTGTCCAAATGCTGCGGATTATTGCATAGCATCCCATGTGCCGGGAGAGCCAATGGGAGCTGCCATTATGTCAGAGCTTTCCCTAAAGGCGCCCATAAATGCCGGGCTGGCTTTGGGAGAGG
>CAMOZG010000043.1 GCA_946630825.1 uncultured Lachnospiraceae bacterium | reverse complement strand
TCTGCCAAATGCTCTATACAATATCTCCTCTCCTTTTTCCCTGATATAGGCATTATGGGCTTTGTAGGCAGGGTCGTAGGTCTCCACCAGCTTCCAAAACCTGTCTGAATGGTTCATCTCCATCCTGTGACAGAGTTCATGAATAATAATATAATCCCTGACCTCTTCCGGAAGTTCCATCATCAGGCAGTTGAAATTGAGATTTCCCTTAGAAGAGCAGCTTCCCCATCTGGTCTTCTGATTTCTTATTGTGATCCTGTGATACGTCACCCCCATCAAAGAGGCATAATAGGCAACACGCTTTGGCACCCAATCCAAAGCTTCATCCGCAAGGCTTTTCATTTCCTCCACAGTGATGGGCAAAAGATTTGAATTTTTCTCCATCCGCTCTTTGGCGGCACAGATATGTTTTTTGATCCAGGAATCTTTTTCATTTATGAATCCCACGATCCTGTCATTGGGAATATTATAGGGCGCCTTTACCAAAAGCCCGGCATCTTCAGTGATCTGTAAAGTCAAAGTTCTTCTTCTGGAACGGACTATTTCAATTTTTATATTCTCATCCATGTACATTCAAAATCAAAAATGTAACTATTCAGAACCCAGCTCGAATCCGCTTTGTTCTGAATAGTTACATTTTCCTATAGTATCCGCTTACTTATGACCATCCTCACAAAATCAGCATTATTCTTGGTGTGGGTAAACATATTGAGGATATTTTCTGCCGCCTCTTCCTTACGCATCCCGTTAAGAGCCTTTCTGACTATATCCATAGCCTCATACTCTTCTTTGCTCAAAAGCAGATCCTCACGTCTGGTGGATGATCGCGCCAGATCTATGGCAGGGAACACTCTCTTTTCCGAAAGCTTCCGGTCCAAAACCAGCTCCATATTACCTGTGCCCTTGAATTCCTCAAATACCACATCATCCATCTTTGATCCTGTTTCAACCAAAGCCGTAGCCAAGACCGTAAGGCTTCCACCCTCACGCATATTGCGGGCAGCACCGAAAAATCTCTTTGGCATATGGAGAGCTGCTGGATCGAGACCACCTGAAAGTGTACGTCCCGAAGGCTGAACCGTAAGGTTATATGCCCTTGCAAGTCTGGTGATGGAATCCAAAAGGATCATCACATCCTTGCCATGCTCCACCAGTCTTCTGGCTCTCTCAATAACCATCTCGGACACCCTCTTGTGGTGCTCGGGCTTCTCGTCAAAGGTTGAATATATGACCTCCACATTAGAGCCCTCTATGGCTTCCTTAATATCCGTAACTTCCTCAGGACGCTCATCTATAAGAAGAATAATAAGATGCATGTCGGGATCGCTGATCAATACCGATTTTGCCACCTGCTTTAAAAGGGTGGTCTTTCCTGCCTTGGGCTGGGAGACGATCATACCACGCTGTCCCTTGCCTATGGGAGAGATCAGATCCACTATCCTCATTGCCACAGAACAGCCCGGGCGCTCAAGTCGGATCCGCTCATCCGGGAATATGGGTGTCAGATCTTCAAAATTAGGACGCTTTTCTATATCATCCGGATGACATCCATTCACATCCGACATAAACATAAGTGCGCCAAATTTGTCTGTGGGATTATTTTTTCTGGTCTTACCTGTGATGATATCACCGGTTTTCAGATTGAACTTTCTGATCTGGGACGGAGAAACATATACATCATTTTCTCCGGGCATATAATTCTCACATCTGATGAATCCGTATCCGTCGGACATGACCTCAAGAATGCCCTCGCAGTCCTTTTCATCATCATAGTGGGGAAGCTCTCTCTCCTCGATCTCCTCGACTATATTTCCGTTCTCGTCGTAATATTCCTTGCGCTTTGTATAGGTGCGCTTTTCCTCGCTTGGTGCAGGTGTGGGTGCAGGTGCCGCGCTTTGCTCCTGCTCCGCCTCTTTTTTAGGAGGTCTGCCCCTCCTTTTTTGACTGGTATGCTGCTCACCCCTGGCAGCAGGCTGTTTGGCAGGGGCTTCATTTTGTCTGTCCTTTTCATCCTGGGCAAGCATAGCCTCGATAACCTCGGCCTTTTTAGCAGTGGACAGCCCCTTAAGTCCCCTGGCTTTTGCCAGATCCTTAAGAACCACCAGGCTCAAACTCTCATATTTTTCTCGCATACAAAAACTCTCCTAAATTTACTATGGAAACCATGTCAGAAACGACAATAGATCTCAACAAGTTATAGGGTATTATACTACCTTTCTTCATTTATTGCAAGCATGCTACACCAATTTATGAAGCCTGATGCAGTTGGGGCTCTGGACGGAGATGGGCGGATTGACCATGAGGGTGTAGCCCTTTTCATGATTCACGGAAAATGTGCGGATCTCGTCTGTATCATGATTTAAAACCACATAGTATCTGCCTCCGGGAAGGGGCGCCAACGACTTGGGGAAATCCCCGCTGCAGGGGGCAGACTGCTCCACCTTTATCATACCGTCATCAGTATCCCTGCGAACAGTAACCACCTCGTTGCAGCCATCCACAGAGACATACAGATAATTGTCATCATCAGAAAGAGCCATGCAGGATGCCGCCGTAGTCACATTGCGCTCCCATATCCTAAGCTCCTGTATCTTTTCAAAGACCGGCTCGTCATCCACCACGTTGTAGCGATATGCCTCTATGGTATTGGACAGCTCCGTTAAAACGTACATATTCTTGCCGTCACCGGAAAACCTGATGGATCTGGGACCGGAATCCATGGTGCATCTGACTATATCCTCAAGCTTAAGCTTGCCATGCTCATAATCCACCCGATAAACCTTTATCTGGTTAAGGCCATAGTCTGCTGCGCATAAAAACTTCTCATCCGGCGTAAGCTTCACGCAGCTTACCTTTGGATGATCCAGCCTGCGGTTCGTGGCTGAAAGCCCAATGCCCTGATGAAATATCCCATCAGCTATGCCGGCTATGGTGCCGTCCTCTGCCAGCTTCATCATGGTGACCCTGCCATCATGGAAGCCTCCTACAAACAAAAATCTGCGTTTGGAGTCCACCTCCACATAGCAGCCCCTCATGCCGCCGTTCCATTCTTCATTAAGCTTTTTTAAGTCACCGTTTTCATCTATCTCAAAGGAGGCAACTCCCTCGTCAGCAATGGAATAAAGCCTTTTTCCGTCATGGGAAACACACAGATAGGATGGATTGTTGACAGGAGCCACACTTCTCTCCGTCAAAACCCCATTTTCCAGATCCACGTCATAAACATATATACCCACACTGTGCTCATGAGTATATGTCCCCACATAAGCTACATATCTGTCATTACTCATTTTAGATCCTCCTCCTTTTTGACATCTTCCCGCCGGGCTATGATATCACCGGCAAAAAGTGTACCGTCAGTGGTTACAAAAAGTCTCTGCCCTGCATGGGGACAGCTTTCCACAGCCTCACCATCCTCGGTGGTAATTGCCAAAACCGTAACCTCATCTACCCGCATGCCGGGACCCATTATCTCTATACGCTCCCCAACGGAGAATTTGTTTTTTTGAATAAAAAATCCTCTGCCATGTTCATCCACATCAGCTATGGTGCCAAGGTAGGTATATCCCGTAATATAATTTCCGTTATCATATATCTGACCTTCGGCTCCGGGGGAACCATAGTAAAAACCTGTTCCAAAGGGTCTGTAGGTGGTAGCCCGGATATGAGCCTCATACTCCGGTATATGAGCCCGGTAGGCATCAGGATCCGACACATATTCATCTATTGCCCTGCGGTATGCTCCCGCCACCACAGCCACATAGAGGGCATTTTTCATCCTTCCCTCTATCTTAAAGCTGTCCACTCCTGCCTCGATCAGATCATCTATATGGCCTATCATGGAAATGTCCTTGGAGCTGAAAATGTAAGTCCCCCTGTCATCCTCCTCCACAGGGAAATACTGACCCCGTCTGCCCTGCTCCTCCACCGCATAATGCAGGTCATAATTCCAGCGGCAGGGATGGGTGCAGGCGCCTCTGTTGGCATCCCGCCCTGTCATATAGGAGGACAAAAGGCATCTGCCTGAGTAGGATATACACATGGAACCGTGGACAAAGCTTTCGATCTCCATGTCATCTGGGATATTTTCCCTAAGCTTTTTTATCTCTTCTATGGAAAGCTCCCTGGCAGTCACCACCCGGGTAGCCCCCTGCTCATACCAGAACCTTGCCGCCTCAAAATTAGTGGTATTTGCCTGGGTGCTTATGTGAATGGGTATGTGGGGCGCCTCTCTTTTTGCCAGAGAAAAAACTCCCGGATCAGAGATCAAAAGCGCATCAGGGCCAAGCTCGTCAAGGCTTTTTAAATAGTCACCAAGCCCCTCCAAGTCACCGTGATGGGCATATATATTGACCGTCACATATACCTTTTTTTTCAGTCCATGGGCGTATTCGATCGCTTCCTTCATCTGGTCAGGCGTAAAATTACCTGCCTTGGCACGAAGTCCGAACCGGCTGCCTCCCAGATATACCGCATCTGCGCCGAAATGAAAAGCCACCTTCAAAGTGTCCATGCTCCCTGCGGGAAGTAAAAGCTCCGGCTTTTTTACCCCGGAGTTATTATCACCCCTGCCGAGAGCCTCGCCAGGGGTGCTAAGCTTATCTGTATTCATATATCATTCTGCCTTAAAATAAGTGTCGTTGCAATATGCGGAAATATCGTATGCCTCAATGGCGCCGATCTCACTCAAAAAATGTATGGTGTCATTTAAGGCATCAATATCCCCCTGGCTTATGGCAACGGTGTAATTGTATTTGGGTAAAAGCTCCCTGACCTGATTCTCGTCCAAGCTTAAGTATCTTGCCACCTTTTTCCATACGGCTTCCGGCACTTCATCCAAAGAATCCGCAGCACGCTTATACTGTTCCAAAACTATGCTTACTATTTTAGGATTTGCTTCGCAAAACTCCTTCCTGCCAACTATGGTATTAGTACCTGCCAGTCCGCAGTCAGAGCCAACTCCTATGACCCTGCCAACACCGGAGCCAACTATACGGGTAACATTGGGCTCCCATAAAGCCACTGCATCCACCTGCTTTTTCCTGAGCATATATGGCATATCCGCAGTGGTGGCATCCACCAGTTCCACTTCATTAAGCTCCACTCCACCGGAGTTAAGAAATTTCTTTATCAGATTATGTCCCGTAGAGCCCATGGTGGTGGCAACTCTTTTCCCAACCAGATCCTTTGGACCGGAAATATCGGAATCAGCGGGAACCAATACTGCATAGGAATCTGCAGCCTGTGCCGAAATGGCTACCACCTCCCTCTCCTGTCCGCTGTTTATGGCACTGACAGTGGGCACATCCCCCATTACCCCAAGGTCTGTCTCACCCTTTCCTATGGATTCATTCATGGGAGGACCGGATTCAAAATCATACCAGACCACACTGACACCGTATTCACTCAATGCTTCCTCAATCCATCCATTTTCTCTTGCTATAAAAAGCGGGATGAATGCCGCTGACGGCTGTATGGCAATACTTACAACCCTTGACTTGATCCCATCGGAATCATCAGCGCCTCTGTGACTTGCACAGCCTGTCATAAGACCAATAGCTAAAGCTGTCACTAAAAGTCCTGATATTATCCTTTTAAACATATACCTCCCCCTGCTGCGACGCGACAATCATATTTTTAACGTAAATGTTCAGAACCCGGCTCGAATCCGCTTCGCTTCTGAATTATATTCAGAACCCAGCTCGAATCCGCTTCGCTTCTTCTCGCTGTGGCTTCTCGCCAAAGAAATTTTTGAAAAGAATCGCTTGTGAATGCAAGCATTCAATCGATTCTCTTCAAAAATTGCCTTGCTTCTGAATTATACATTTAATGATACTATTTACCCCCAAAAAAATCAATTAAAAAAGTGCTTGCATAAAGTTATCATATATGATAACATTTTACTCGGGTTGAGGAAAGGACAGTCATTCCGACAACTAAAAGTTATGATAAGGTGTGTGTATGAAGAAGCGATATCCGGGTGATGATGTACCCGTTTCTGCTGAGAGGCTCAGAGCCAGTGTTGCCGCCGAAGTGCGTGCAGCCAGGAAGGAATCTAAGCTTACCCAGGAGCGGCTGGCAGAAATATGTGGCACCCAAAAATCGAACATATCCCGGATGGAGAGCGGACGTTATAATCCCAGTCTTGATTTTTTAGTCAAGCTGGCGGAGTCCCTGGATAGAGAGTTAACCATACACATAAGTAACTGCAGGTAAATAAATTGTACATTTGGGCGAAAAGACAAGTCCTTTATTAGGGAAAATGAAGAAAAAATTAAAATTTGACAAGACAGCTTTTAAGAAAAGCATTGTTTTGTGCGAGAGCAGCAATTCTCGCGCTGTAAAACTTACATCTCAGATATTGATCGACCATTCGATATCCTTTTCAAAAGCATATCGTCACATACCCATCTTCCGCCGGGACAAATACCGGGGAGCTTCAGAGGTATGTATCATCTCTATCAACCGGAATGAATATTCCAGGGCCAGAGCGGCCATACGGGAGCTGCCGGATAATTACCTCTCCCGTCTTGTAGTTAATGCCATTTAGCCTTAGTTTTGGTGTGCATAAAGCGGTTGCGCCCGACGAGACTCCTACTCCTCGTCGGGCGCGATTGCGTTTATTTGCGACTTTACACCATAGCGGACGGTCATGTCCGTTATGCCTTTAAACCATTAGGTCTACCTGTTCTTTACTTTTATTTACTATATTAAGAAGCAGCTTTGCAGGCTTTGACAGCAAAAGCCCTATCACCAGGGAAGCCGCCACATAGATCAGATGTCCTGATAAAAACATCCAGTAATCCATTTCGTGCATACCTGCCACCGCCTCTCTTACAGCATTCATGGAGTAGGCAAAGGGCATGTATTTGTACATGACCTGATACAGCACCGGAAGCACCTCCACGGGAAATGTGCCGCCGCTGCCTGCCACCTGCACCACCATAAGCACCACCGCCAGAGCCTCTCCCACTGCCTCAAAGGCAAAGGCCAGGCTGTACAAAAACAGAGTGAACACAAAGCTTGTGATGGAGCATGCCAGCCAGAAGTAAAAAGGATGCTTACACTGGATCCCCACATAGAAAAGCGCACCAAGCACAGTTATCAGAGTCTGAAGCTGTCCTATCAGAAAGAAGATAATATATCTGCCGAAATACTTCTGATAGGTATGCATCTCCAGAAAATCGTCCTCTTTTACTCCCGTGTGGATGATCGCCACCATAATAAGTGCTCCCACCCAGATGGACAGAACGATATAAAAAGGTGCCGTGGCAGAGCCGTTATTTTCTATGGGATAAACATTCTGCTGATCCAGTTTCACAGGATCCGAAATAAAGTCAGATATGAGCTCGGGATCGGTCTTTAAAAGCCGCATCAGCATCTTGTACTGATCATCCTGCTCCATATCCTCCATTTCCTTTATGATCTCTTTCAGCTCTTTTTGCATATTCTTAATGGTCTTTTTAGTACCCTTAAGATTATCACGTCCCATGGACATAATGTCCGGGTAGCTGTCCAATATATCAGACAGTTCCCTGATACCGCCGCCGGAAAATGACAGCAGATTTTTCACCTCATATATGGAAGATTTCACATCATCCATGGTCTTTCTAAGCTGCGGATGCACTGTGTACACATAGTTTCTCCGAAGGGTGGAAACCGTACTTCTGCAATCGGACACGGACTGGCTGATCTTTGTCATGACACTGTTTACATCACTTACAGTGGCATTGCCGTTTTTCTGCAGCACCTTTAAATTTGCATTTATATTTACAAAATAGGTGTCTATGGCTTCTATCTGGTCATCAATGTTGGAATTGTATTTTTTGTACACAGGGGCTGTGGCGCTGTCAAAGGACTTCTGCAGGGAGTTTACCACGTTTCGCAGATCCTCCGCCACGGAAGATGCGGAATCCCCTGCATCCTCTGAAGCTGCCATCAGTGAGTCTATGGCATTTTCCAGATCCCCCAGCTTGCTGTAAATATCATCCATGCTCATAATAAGCATATCAGATGCCAAAAGCGCACTGTCGGAGGCGGTATCTGCTGCCGCATTGGCACCGTCCATCATGATCCCCGAGGTGTCCTTTATATCCTCAAGCCCCTCTGACATCTTGTCCGTAGCATCCATCATGGATTCTGTGGCATCCATAAAAGCCAGAAAAGAATCCAGCATCTGTATGGTCATATCCAGATCCGAATCCAGTGCTGTCATCCTGCCTATGGCAGAGTCAGCCAGATTTCCCTCCAGCTCGGGGCTTTCCACCACGTAGGCAGACGCCTGTACCATCACACTTGCCAGGGTGGAGACAAATGCCTTGTTAACCTCCTTTTGAACCGTATCCTTTACCTTTCCGGTGATCTTTGGCGCTATGGCATTTTTCTTTTCATTTTCATAATAAGTAATGGTGGGGTTTTCCATATCTCCCCCAAGGAAGCTTAACATATCCTCGGAAAAGGGCTGGTCAATGACCAAAGCCGCATATACATCCCCCGACTCCACCATGCTTATTGCCTCATGGGAGGAGTCGGTAAATACCCAGCCGATACTGTCATTGGATTTTAGATTATCTATAACAATATTTCCTATATTGATCTCAAAGTCCCCGATATTTCTGCCCCTGTCCTCAGATGCCACCGCCACGGAAAGCTGGCTGGTAGCCTCTTTTTCATAGGGTGCCCAGTTGGAAAGAATGTTAAACCAGGCATAGAGACAGGGGATGACGGACAGTCCGATCACCACCACCACTGCCACCACATTTGTGGACATACGCTTGAAATCCGACAAAAAAATCCTGCCGATACCCGCCTTTTGGGGGATGCGCTTTTCCACCGCTTCTATGTGGGTCTCCAAAAGCTCATCCGGCCCATCCGCATCCTCCAAACCGGAAAACTCCTTAAGCTTCTGCTGCATGTTATAGTCCATGTACTCCACATACATAAGATAGGCAGCTATGCCAAAGAGGGAGGCTATCCAAAGTATAAGGAAAATAAGCTTGCTGCCTGAGGTAAGAAAGCTTACCACCAGAAAAAGCAGAGGCAAAAAGATATTTACCTTAAGCCCGATCCTTATCCTCTTCTGGTTTTTTTCGTGCTCCTTTTCCTGATACTCAAGGTAGCTGTCATATGCTTTTTTGTAATTTATCCTGCTCATAATATCCCGGTCTCCTCCATCCGCTCTTCCATAAAGTGCATAAGTCTGGCAAAGGGTTTTCTGATCCAAAGCCCGATAGCAAGCGACGCCACACCAAACAGTGAAAGCTGGATCAGATATATCATGTAATCCGTCTCATACATTCCCGCTATGCACTCCCTGATGGCATTGATGGCATAGGGGAAGGGGAAGAAAATATAAAGCTTCTGGAAAAATTCCGGCAAAAGCTCTATGGGATAGGTTCCCGAAGAGCCCGCTATCTGCAGCACCACGATCACCACCGCCAGTGCTTTTCCCACATCTCCGAAGGCCAGCACCAGGGAGAATATCAAAAGAGAAAATACCAGGGCGGTCAGTGCCGAGGCAAGCCAGAAATATCCCGGGTGCAGACACTGGACATGGAGCATACTAAGATCCCCTATCACTATCACCAGAGCCTGGAACTGACTGAACACAAAAAATGTGGCATAGCGTCCAAAGAAAAGTTCGTAATCCGTGGCATCAGGATAGCGGTCCGCATCCGGCGAAACCCGAAGTATGGCTGTAAGGATCAAGGCTCCCACCCAGATCGCCAGCACGCTGTAGAAAGGTGTGACGGCTGAGCCGTAATTTTCCACAGGATAGATCTTTTCCGTATTGATCTGAACCGGCTCAGAGAAAAATTCGCCGTAGAGATCCGGGTCTCCTGCCAGGGTATCCATAAGCACCTCCACCTTTCTGTCCTCGGATACGTCCTCCACCTTTTCAATGGTATCATCCAGCTTTTCTGCCAGCATATCCAGAGTCTTTTTGGTGTCGCCAAAGGTCCTGCTTCCTGCATCAATGGTATTATAAAGAGAATCAAAGACACCGTCCATGTCATTCATGATACTGCTCATCTGCTCCATCAGAGTACCTGCATTATCCACCACATCCTCTAAGGATTCCATGGTGGCATTGAGGTCGGGGATCACGGTGTTTTTCACATGAGCCTCTGTATCCTCAATGGAATCCAGGATCTCCGTAAGTTCTTCGGCAGCCTTTCCCTCTGCGCTTGCATTTTTGGTTTTAACCTTATCTATCTTTGCTGCTGTGGTATTATTAAGCCGGTTTTGAACCGAGGTCACCTGGGTTATGGCAAGATTCACGGCTTCAATTGCCTTTTTTACATCTTCATTACCGCTGTCAGCGGAAAGCTGGGAATTAAGAGCCGAATTTATGGACTCCAGCTGATCCAAAAGCAGAGAGGTATCGTCCACACATGCCTCCACCGCGTCAGCCATGGCATTTATATCACTACTTACCACCCCGGCTTTTAAGGTCTTTTCCATGTAATCCAGGGTGTTTTTTACAGTATCAAGTGCCATATTCATATCGTCAAAATATGCATTAAGGGTGCCCTGGGCTTCCGCCACGGAATCCGCAGTTTTATGCAGGGACTCCCCGGCGCTTTTGGATTTGTCCGTCATGCTTTTGGTGTCCTCATGGGCAGCCCCCGCAGCACGGGTCAGAACATCATTTCCGATTATTGCAGCATCCAGCATGGTGCTGTAGGACTTCACCTGATCCCTGATGGTCTTGATCTTATCAATAAGTCCGTCTATGCCGCCGTCCTCTTTGATCTCCTCAGACAGATCATTTGCATCTGCAAAAACAGTGGTGGTCATGGTCTTTACAAACTTTTCATTAATATTATTCTGAATGGTCTCCACCACCGTATCGGAGATCTTTGTTGCCACGGGATTTATCTTCTGATTCTGGTAAAAGGTGAGCACCGGCTTATGGATATCCTCGGTAAAAACATTGTACATATTATAAGTAAAGTCCTCGGATACAACTATGGCGCCGTAGTAGCTTCCATCCTCCACTCCTGCCACAGCTTCATCAGCAGTGTCAACAAACTGCCAGTTTATCTTGTCATTGTCGTGGAGTTCTTCGATCAGGGTATCCCCAGCATTTTCATACTTCCCGTCATCAGTGGTATAGCCCTTGTCCAATGACACTACCGCCATCTTCAGATTCTGGGTATTGCCGTAGGGATCCCAGTTGGAAAAAATATTTGCCCAGGCATAGAGAGCAGCCAAAAAACATGCCCCCACCACGATAATAAGGCAAAATGGATTTTTAAAAAGGTTTATGATATCTGTGTAAAAAATCTTTTTAATATTTTTCATAACTCTCTTCCTCCGGTCAGATGAGTCCGGGATGAGCCGATCCAAGCTGGGGCAGATCAAAGTAGCCTAAGATGGTATTGGCTATCACGTCAAAGCCGGTGATGGTTCCGAAGTTTTTTCCTGCAGGGACATTTTTCCCATACATCAAAAGTGGCACGCACTCCCTGGTATGGTCTGTGCCGGAATATGCGGGATCGCAGCCGTGATCCGCCGTGATCATAAGTATGTCCTCATCCCCCATGCGTCCGGTGATCTCAGGCAGTTTTTTATCGAAATAAGACAGGGCAGCCGCGTAGCCATCCACATCTCTTCTGTGACCGTAGATCATGTCCGTATCCACCAGATTCACAAACATCAGACCGGAAAAATCCCGCTCCATCCAGGCAATGGTCTTTTCTATACCGTCAGGGTTGTTTTCGCAACGCACATGGTCCGTCATGCCACGCTGGGCAAATATGTCGTATATTTTTCCCACCGAAAGTACATCAAAGCCCCGTGCCTTCATCATGTCCATCACTGTATCCCCTGTGGGCTCTAAGGAAAAATCGTGTCTTCTGGAAGTGCGGGAAAAGCTTCCCGGCTCTCCGATAAAGGGTCTTGCTATGACCCGACCCACACCGTGCTTTCCCTTAAGGATCCCTCTTGCCATGCGGCAATACTCATAGAGGGTGTCCACCGGGACTATGTCCTCATGGGCGGCTATCTGAAAGACGGAATCCGCACTTGTATAGACTATGAGATCCCCGGTCTTTAAATGCTGCCTGCCGTAATCCTCTATGACCTGAGTGCCGGAGTAGGGCAGATTGCAAAGCACCTGCCGTCCCGTAAGCCGGGTGAACTCATCAAGCACTTCCTTTGGAAAGCCATTGGGGTATGTGGGAAAAGGAGTCTCTGAAACCAGTCCTGCCATCTCCCAATGTCCCGTGGTGGTATCCTTGCCCTTTGATTTTTCTATAAGTCTGGCAAAGCCTCCCGTGGGGGAGGTGCATCCTTCTATCTCCACATCATCAATATTGTAAAGACCCATGTTTTTCATATTGGGAGTGAAAAACTTCCCGCTTTTTGAGCAGGACAAAAAGGTATTGCTTCCCTCGTCATTATATTCTGCCGCATCAGGTGCATGACCTATACCGGCGCTGTCTAAAACTATAAGGATAGCTCTTTTTTTCATAGCCCCTTCCCTCTCGAAAAAAAAGGATGCTCCATATATAGGAGCATCCTTAAAATGCAGTATTAGTTATATTTGCGTTTTCTGGCTGCCTCAGACTTTTTCTTACGCTTTACACTGGGCTTCTCGTAATGCTCACGCTTACGGATCTCCTGCTGGATCCCTGCCTTGGCGCAATTTCTCTTGAAGCGGCGAAGTGCGCTGTCCAAAGACTCATTTTCTTTTACGATGACGCTTGACATATATCTACCCTCCTTCCGGAGATAATCATATCGATTACCGTTCTAATGCCTGTCTGCGACAGACACAAATCATATTTTACCCACATATGAGGGATTTGTCAAGAGAAACGTGGAGCACACCGGGTGGGGCACTCACAGGCGCTCTACTATCAGATCTCCCATCCGGGCGGTGCCCACCTTTGTAAGTCCCGAAGTATCTCCGTTTTGAGGCATGATATCTCCTGTGCGGTAGCCGTCTTTTAACACACGCCGCACTGCAGCTTCTATGGAATCCGCTTCCTTGTCCAGATCAAAGCTGTACCTAAGCATCATGGCAGCGGACAGGATGGTTGCTATAGGATTTGCTATTCCCTGCCCTGCTATATCCGGCGCGGAGCCGCCGCTGGGCTCATACAGCCCGAATTTGGTCTCATTTAAGCTGGCAGAGGAAAGCATTCCAATGGAGCCTGTCACCATGGATGCCTCGTCTGAAAGAATATCTCCAAACATATTCTCGGTAAGTATCACGTCAAACTGTCCCGGATCCTTCACAAGCTGCATGGCTGCATTGTCCACCAGCATATGCTCATATGAAACCTCGGGGTAATCCTGCGCCACTTCCTCAACCACTGCTCTCCAGAGTCTGGAGGAATCCAGCACATTGGCTTTGTCCACTGATGTAACCTTTTTCCTGCGCTTCATGGCGATATCAAAGGCACGGATGGCAATACGTCTGATCTCGCTTTCGGAGTAGGTCAGGCTGTCTATAGCCACCTTTTGTCCGTCCACCTCTTTTGTGCTGCGCTCACCGAAATAAAGTCCGCCGGTAAGCTCACGCATTATCATCATATCAAAGCCATCACCTATGATCTCATCCCGCAGGGGGCATGCGGCTTTCAGCTCGTCATAGAGGTATGCGGGTCTTAGATTTGCAAAAAGTCCCAGAGCACTTCTGATCTTTAAAAGCCCTGCCTCAGGCCGCTTTTCGGGAGGCAGCCTATACCAGGGTGAGGTGGCTGTATTGCCCCCAATGGATCCCATGAGAACTGCGTCACAGCTTTTCGCGGCTGCTATTGCCTCATCTGTCAGAGGTTCACCGCAGGCATCTATGGAGCATCCACCCATGAGGATCTCTTCATATTTGAACTCGTGACCGT
>CAMOZG010000042.1 GCA_946630825.1 uncultured Lachnospiraceae bacterium | reverse complement strand
GCAGTGATGATGTGGTAGTGGGTGTGTGCGTAAAGCTTGTACCCGGTGACACTGAGGTCATCCGTGCCAAAATGAAGGAGCTGAACCAGAAAAGAGCCGAAAAGCAGCCCATTAATCTCCCAAGTGCAGGCTCTACCTTTAAGAGACCGGAAGGATGCTTTGCAGGAAAGCTTATTGAGGATGCCAATCTCCGGGGCTACCGGGTGGGCGGCGCCTGTGTTTCCGAAAAACACTGCGGCTTTGTGGTCAACGATAAAGATGCCACTGCAGCAGATATCTGCCGGGTCATAGAAGATGTACAAAACCGGGTCTATGAGACCTCCGGGGTAAGACTGGAGACAGAGGTTCGTATGATAGGCGAATTTTTCTGATCAGAAAGGAGCAAGTCATGCAGCTTTTGATCCTCACCGGCATGTCCGGTTCCGGGAAGCATACAGCCTTTAAGATCTTTGAGGATTTCGGTTACTACTGTGTTGATAATCTGCCGGTACAGCTTTTATCGGATTTTGTGGAGCTGGCATGGAAAAACCAAAAGGAGCATCCTTTAGTAGCAGTGGGCATAGATATACGCTCCGGCCAGTCCCTTCCTCTTTTAAAGGAATTTCTGACAGAGATGGAGGGAGAGAAAAAAAGCTACCAGATAATTTTTCTGGATGCCGAGGACGAGATACTTCTAAAGAGATACAAGGAAACCAGAAGAAACCATCCCCTGGCTGGCGAGGGCAGGATCCTTTCCGGTGTGGAACAGGAGAGAAAGAGGCTTGACTTTTTAAGGAGCCGTGCCGACTATGTCATAGACACCTCCCACCTTTTGGTCAGGGATCTGCGTTCAGAACTTCGGGGCATATTCATTGAACATGAGGAGTATATGAGCCTTAACATAACGGTTCTTTCCTTTGGCTTCAAATACGGGATCCCCACAGATGCAGATCTGGTCTTTGATGTCAGGTTTTTGCCAAACCCGTACTACGACAGCAAGCTTCGACCCCTTACAGGGGATGATGAGGGAGTGCGTGAATTTGTTATGCGGGGCGGAATGGGAGAAGAGTTTTTGTCCCATTTGGAGAGTATGCTTTTATTTTTGATCCCTCATTACATAGAAGAAGGGAAAAACCAGCTGGTGATCGCAGTGGGCTGCACCGGAGGCAGACACAGGTCGGTTGCCATAGCAAATGAGATATACGGCAGGCTTTCGGAGAAAAAGACCTATTTACTAAAATGCGAGCACAGGGATATAGGTAAACAGTGAAATGTCATTTTCAGCCAAAGTAAAAGACGAGCTAAATAAACTCTTTACTTTAGACAAGAAAACCATTAGTATATATAGGGTCACAAAAGAGGAAGCAGACGCCATGAGCGATAAAGAAAAGCGGGCGTTTTTGCGTGAGAGATTTGTGGCGGCGGGATCCGTCAGTGACCCCACCAGAAGCTATCACTTCGAGATAGTCGGCGGGGATGATGCAGATACCATAGCGTATATTCTGGAATCCTATGGACTGGATGCCAAAGTCACCGACAGAAAGGGACGGCAGGTAGTCTATCTGAAGGAGGGCGAACAGATCGCGGATGCGCTGGCTCTAATGGGCGCCCGTGGGTCGGTCATGGCTTTTCAGAATGCCAGGGTAGAGCGGGAGGTTCGTGGCAGCATAAACCGCAGGGTAAACTGTGAGACTGCCAATATCAAAAAGACCGTAAGTGCATCAGTCAGACAGATCGAGGATATCAGGCTTATAGAGGAGCAAAGGGGGCTTGCTTCGCTTCCGGATAATCTTCGGGAGATCGCACAAAAGAGACTTGAGTATCCGGACACACCGCTTGCAGAATTAGGGGGGCTTTTAGATCCGCCTGTGGGTAAATCAGGGGTGAACCACAGGCTCAGACGTATTGGGGACATTGCGGAAAGCATAAGGAGGATCTTATGAAGAAAGATGTTACTATCCAGATGTCCGAAAGTATGGAGGCTACACCCATTGCCCACCTGGTACAACTGGCAAACCAGTTTGACAGCCGTGTGTATTTTGAAATGGATAAAAAGAGGGTCAATGCCAAGAGTATCATGGGTATGATGAGTCTGATACTCTCATCAGGATCCACTGTCACCATAGATGCAGTGGGTGAGGATGAACAAAAGGCAATTGACGCCATGGCGGATTTTCTTACGACATAGTCAGGTGGGACCTGTGGACAAGCGCTTATTATTCATATATAACCCAAGATCGGGCAAGGGACTTATTAAAAACAGCCTTTCGGATATTACGGATATATTTGTCAAGGCCGGGTTTGACGTTTCCATCCACACCACCCAGGCGAAAGCTGATGCCACCGAAAAGGTAAAAGCGTCGGCACATAATTTTGACCGTATTGTTTGTGCCGGAGGTGATGGCACCTTGGACGAGGTGGTAGAGGGAGTGATGGAGGCAAAAGCCCAATGCGCCATTGGTTATATCCCCTCAGGCAGCACCAATGATTTTGGCAACTCCCTTGGTTTGGGAAAGGGGATGCTTGCAGATGCGCAGATAGCCGCAGGCGAGCATTCTTTTTTGTGTGATGTGGGTAGGTTCGGCAGCAGTTATTTTGTGTATGTGGCTGCTTTTGGCATATTTACTGATGCTTCGTATGCTACGGACCAGAGCCTTAAGAACCTGTTTGGTCACGCCGCCTATGTGCTTCGTGCCATAAGCACCTTATGGGATATCAAAAGTACCCGTATGCAGGTGGAGTATGACGGCAATGTGCTCTACGACGAGTTCATATATGGCATGGTTACAAACTCCAGGTCAGTGGGAGGCATATCCACCATTCTGCCGGATGATGTATATCTGGATGATGGACTTTTTGAGGTGACTCTTATCAAAACTCCCAAGAATCCCATAGAATTAAACGAGGTGGCGGGATATTTCGCCGGCCTTAATCACGATACGGAGATGGTCTATCACATAACCACTGCCCGGGTGAAGTTTACATCCATGGAAAAGGTGGCATGGACTTTAGACGGCGAGTTTGGAGGCGAGCACGAATCCATAGTGATACAAAACATCCAAAAGGCAATAGAAATCATTGCCTGAGCCGGATTTTTGATGTATACTAATAAAAGTTTTGTTTATATTAAATACATGAGAAATGGAGGGAATTTACCATGTTAGTTTCAGCAAAAGAGATGCTTGACAAGGCAAAGAGCGGCCACTATGCTGTGGGTCAGTTCAATATCAACAATCTGGAGTGGACAAAGGCAGTGCTTTTGACTGCTGAGGAGTGCAAGTCACCCGTAATCCTGGGCGTATCTGAGGGCGCAGGAAAGTACATGACCGGATTTGAGACCGTAGCAGCTATGGTTAAGGCTATGGACAAATCTCTTGGGATCACAGTTCCTGTAGCACTTCATCTGGATCACGGTACCTATGAAGGCACCAAGGCATGCATTGAAGCCGGATTTACATCTGTAATGTTTGACGGCTCCCACTATGATATAGAGGAAAATGTAGCCAAGACCAAGGAGCTGGTGGAGCTTTCCCATAAAAACGGCATCTCCATTGAGGCAGAGGTAGGCGCCATTGGAGGCGAAGAGGACGGAGTTATCGGCAAGGGCGAGTGTGCAGATCCTGAGGAGTGCAAGAGAATAGCAGATCTGGGAGTTGATATGCTGGCAGCCGGTATCGGAAATATCCACGGTGTATATCCTGATGACTGGGAGGGGCTTTCCTTTGAGACACTGGATGCCATCCAGCAGAAGACAGGAACCATGCCCCTGGTGCTTCACGGCGGTACAGGTATCCCTGATGATATGATCACCAAGGCTATCTCCCTTGGAGTATCAAAGATAAATGTAAATACCGAGTGTCAGTTGGTATTTGCCGAGGAGACCAGAAAGTACATTGAGGCCGGTAAGGATCAGCAGGGCAAGGGCTTCGATCCCAGAAAGCTTTTAGCTCCCGGTACAGAAGCCATCAAGGCAAAGGTTAAAGAAAAAATGGAGCTTTTCGGTTCTGTAGGAAAAGCGTAAGCGTTATCATCAGGTGCCTGTCACTGTCCCGGCTTCTACAGGGTGTGGATCCCGGGAAGGTGGCAGGCATTTGCGTATATAGGAGCCGGATACTGTTAGCGAAGTATGAGCGCTACGGGATCGGGTCCGGACGAGGCTGGTCAGATAATAACTTGCGCTATTAGAGGAGTAGTAACGGATGGAATACTATAATGTAGCAGATATTTTCGGTGAGAATGTATTTAACGATTCCACCATGCAAAAGAGACTGCCTAAAAAAGCTTATCAGAAGCTGAAAGAGACCCTGCGTGAGGGCAGGGAGCTGGATATAGAGACTGCTGATGTAATAGCCCATGAGATGAAGGAATGGGCAATTGAAAAGGGAGCGACCCACTATACCCACTGGTTCCAGCCTCTGACGGGAGCCACTGCAGAAAAGCATGACAGCTTTATCTCGCCGCCCCAGCCTTCGGGAAAGGTGCTTATGAGCTTTTCGGGAAAGGAGCTTATAAAGGGAGAACCGGATGCATCAAGCTTTCCCTCCGGTGGACTTCGTGCCACCTTTGAGGCAAGAGGTTATACCGCGTGGGACTGCACCTCTCCTGCCTTTGTAAGGCAGGATGCGGCGGGAGCTACCCTTTGTATACCCACAGCTTTTTGCTCATACACCGGAGAGGCATTGGATCAAAAGACTCCGCTCCTTAGATCCATGGAGGCGATCAATGAGCAGTCCTTAAGACTCATTCGTCTCTTTGGCAATACCACCTCCACCAGGGTGGTGCCCTCTGTGGGAGTGGAGCAGGAATACTTTATCATTGACCGCAAGGATTTTCTTGCCAGAAAGGATCTGGTATATACGGGACGCACCCTGATCGGCGCCATGCCGCCCAAGGGGCAGGAGATGGACGACCACTATTTTGGAGCTATCCGGGAGAGGATAG
This sequence comes from uncultured Lachnospiraceae bacterium, assembly GCA_946630825.1. Classification (GTDB taxonomy): domain Bacteria; phylum Bacillota; class Clostridia; order Lachnospirales; family Lachnospiraceae; genus JAILEN01. The sequence continues at coordinate 9,208 of CAMOZG010000042.1, read as the reverse complement.
GAGCCTATATGCGCGACGTAAATACGGAGCTTTGGAAGCTGGGAGTATCGGCAAAGACCCAGCACAATGAGGCTGCACCGGGACAGCATGAGCTGGCGCCCATATACGCTGAGGCAAATGTGGCGGTGGACCACAACCAACTCATTATGGAGACTCTTAAAAAGGTGGCATACAGACACGGACTCCAGTGTCTGCTGCATGAAAAGCCCTTTACGGGAGTCAATGGCTCCGGTAAACATAACAACTGGTCCCTGGTGACAGATGACGGAATTAATCTATTGGATCCCGGGAAGCGTCCCCACGACAACATCCAGTTTTTGTTGGTGCTTTTATGTGTGATAAAAGCTGTGGATACCCATGCCGAACTTTTGCGTGAGTCTGCTGCGGATTATGGCAACGACCAGAGACTTGGGGGCAACGAGGCGCCTCCCTCGATCATATCCGTATACCTTGGGGAGCAGCTTCAGGACGTTTTAAACCAGTTGGTAAGTACCGGAACTGCCACCCACAGCATAAAGGGAGAGCATCTGGATACCGGGGTTCAGACCCTGCCTGACTTTTTGAAGGATGCCACAGACAGAAACCGTACATCTCCCTTTGCCTTTACCGGAAACAAATTTGAATTTCGTATGGTAGGCTCCGAGGATTCGGTGGGAGAGCCTAATATAGTTTTAAATACCATAGTTGCCGAAGCCTTTTGTGAGGCATGCGACAGGCTGGAGGCGGCAGAGGATTTTGAAAGTGAACTCCATGATTATATTAAGGAGTTGGCGGCTTCTCACCAGAGGATCGTATACAATGGTGACGGCTACTCACAGGAGTGGGTAGAGGAGGCAAAAAAGCGGGGGCTTCCCAATATCACAAATATGCTGGATGCCATACCTGCGCTTGTGTCCGACAAGTCCGTGGCACTGTTTGAAAGGTTTGGAGTATTTACAAGATCTGAGCTTACGGCTCGTGCGGAGATCGAATACGAGATCTACGCTAAAAAGAGCAATATAGAAGCCAAGACCATGATCGATATCATAAGAAAGCAGATCATCCCCTCCACCATTCACTATGCCACCCGGCTGGCCGATTCCGTAAACCGGGTGAGACAGGCAGTGCCGGAGGCTGATGTGACCACCCAGTCTGATATGCTGATTCTGGTTTCTTCCCTTCTGCGGCAGACCAAAGACGGACTGGACAAGCTGGAAAAGCTTCACAGGGAAGCCACGGAGATACACGGGGATATAGTCAGACGCGCCACCTTTTACAGGGACAGCGTGATCCCTGCCATGGACGATCTGAGAAAGCCGGTGGATCAGCTTGAAATGCTGGTGGACAAAGAAATGTGGCCCATGCCCTCATATGGAGACATGATATTTGAGGTATAGGAGGTACACTCATGGCTATGTACGAAAAAAAGATAAATGTATTCCTTGAGGGTCTGGCATCTGATGCCCCTGTGCCTGGAGGCGGAGGCGCATGCGGATTAGTTGGCGCTACTGCGGCAGCTTTGGGCAGTATGGTCTTATCCCTTACCACAGGAAAAAAATCCTATGCCAAGGTTCAGCCGGAGGTGGATGAGCTGATCCAGAAAATGGCTGACTACAAGAGAAAGCTTTTGCTTGCCATAGACAAGGATGCTCAGGCATTCAGACCATTATCAGAGGCATATGCCATGCCAAAGGATACCCCGGAGGAGATAGAGCGCAGAGACGCAGTTATGGCAAGAGCCCTTGCGGATGCGGCAAAGGCTCCTTTGGAGATGATGGAGCTGCTTTTAGAAACAGCGAAGCTTTTATCCCGGATCTCAGAGATCGGCAGTATGCTTGCCATATCTGATGCAGGAGTGGGGCTGGCATTTTGCAGGGCTGCCATTTATGGAGCATCCCTTAATGTCTATATAAATACCAAGCTTATGAAGGACAGAAATATGGCGGACTCCATGAATAAAAAAGCTGCGGATATTATTTCCCAGGCAGACGGTATCATAGTCCCCTCATACAATGCTATTTCCACAAACCTTAAGGGCGAGTAGAATATGGGAAGTCATGAGATCCTGACGCCGCAGATGGCAGAGATAGTAGAAAAGAAATCCAGATTTATCGCTAACTGCGCTCATGTGACAACAGAGGAGGAAGCCATGGCTTATGTGGCTTCCATGAAAAAAAAGTATTATGATGCCCGTCACAACTGCTGGGCATTTGTGGTTGGGGATATGACCCGTTCATCCGACGACGGCGAGCCCTCCGGCACAGCAGGACGGCCTATTTTAGATGTGCTTACAGGTCGGGAGATCTGTGATGTGGTCATGGTGGTGACCCGTTACTTCGGCGGTGTGCTTTTAGGAACCGGAGGCCTGGTGCGGGCTTATTCCGCTGCGGCGGCAGCCGGTATAGATGCATCCACCCTCATTGAGCGCCGGGTGGGACTGCCATTATCCATAACCACGGATTACGGCAATGTGGGTCGCATCCAGCATCTTATTGCAGAACGGGGGCTTTATCTTAAGGATACCGTATTTGATGCTGAGGTTAAGTTCATCTGCATGGTGGACCCAAAGGACAAGGATGCAATAACCACCCTTGTCACCAACGAGACCTCCGCCACAGCCCGTCTGCAGTGGGGTGAAGAGGAGCATTATACCATCTGAGCTATCACATAAAAAATACAGGAAGGTGTTTTCACTAACCGCTTTCGCTGCTAGGCTCGCCCGTCGCCTTCGTTTAACCCGTCTCGCCGCGGATTGCTTCGCTACGCGGACTCGACGGTACTACGGCTCGGGCTTGCCAAGCGCTCTGCGAAATCGTTCAAACACATTCCTGTTTTTTTATGCAATAGCTCAGTGCGTAAAACTACTCCCGGATCAAATGACTGGCGAGGACAGAGGTGGTGACGGAGCCCACACCTCCGGGGACGGGGGTAATGGCTGCACACCATCCGCTCACAGCTTCAAAGTCCACATCTCCGCACAGATGTCCCTGCTCGTCTACATGGATACCCACATCTATCACTATGGCATCCTCGGAGACATAGTTAGAGTTTACCATCTTGGGTACTCCTGCCGCGGCTATGATGATATCGGCACAGCGGCACTCCTCCTCCACATCCAAAGTTTTCGTGTGGCAGATGGTGACGGTGGCATTTTTTTGCATCAGCATCATGGCTACGGGGCGACCTATCACCATGCTTCTGCCGATAACAGTCACCTTTTTTCCTTCGGTTTTTATACCGTAGTGATCCAATATGGCTATGACCGCCTCTGCCGTGCAGGGTCCAAAGCCGCTTTTGTCGCCGCTGTATATCCTTGCCTGATTAATGGGGGATATGCCGTCCACATCCTTTTGAGGATCTATGATATTTGCGATCTGCCTTGCATCAAGCTGCTTTGGCAGGGGCATGAAGCAGAGGATACCGGTTACAGAGGGGCTTTTGTTTATGGCGCTAAAAGCCTCTATAAAACTTTCGTTGTCTATGTCCTCCGGAAACTCATGTACCAAAGTCCCAATCCCAAGCTTGTCCATTTTTTTAAGGATACCTCTCTCATAGGAAAGATCATCCTCTCTGGCACCTACGCGTATTATATCCAGTTGAGGTGTCAATGATCCCATTGAAAGTTCGGTTTTGATTTTTTCATCCAGTGCCTTTGCCACTTCGGCGCCTTTTAACAAAGTCATATTCTATCCCCCTGTTTGATTTTTGAATAAATTCTATCACTAAAGCAGCTTCTTTTCTACATTTTTTGCTGATTTCCCTTTGTGTTTAATTTGTGCTATAATGAGTAAATCTTTGCATTTTGACTATTTGATACCACAGGGGTGTTTTATGAACTACGGAAAGAAGAATCTTAAAAAACAAAAGAAGACCCTTTCAAACAAAAAAGCCAGGGCACAAAAGAAATTTGTCCTGTCCTTTGTGAGGGCTATCATAGTATGTATTCTGATAGTTATCGCCATTGCGGTGGGAGGCTTTGCAGTCTATGCCACCAAGCTTATTAATGAGACACCGGATATCTCAACTGTGGATATATCTCCAAATGGCTTTTCCACTACCATTCTTGACAAGGACGGTGCGGAGATAGAGAATCTGGCTTCCGCCGGAGCCAACAGGGAATACGTCACCTTAGATGAGATACCGGAGGATCTGCAGCATGCCTTTGTTGCCATTGAGGATTCCAGATTTTATGAGCACAATGGGATCGACACCAGAGGTATAATCAGGGCGGCATTTATAGGAGCCGGTGAGCTTATCCGTGGCAACAGGCCATCCCAGGGAGCCAGTACCATCACACAGCAGCTTTTGAAAAACAATGTGTTTACCACATGGACAAGCGAGGATACCTTAGAGGATTCCATTAAGCGAAAGATACAGGAGCAGTATCTGGCACTTCAGCTTGAAAAGGTGGTGAGCAAAGATGAGATACTGGAAAACTATCTCAATACCATTAACCTGGGACAGAATACCCTGGGAGTGCAGGCGGCATCAGAGAGATACTTTAATAAGAGTGTCAGCGATCTGAGCCTTTCGGAGTCCGCTGTCATAGCCGGCATCACCCAGAATCCTTCCCGCTATAATCCCATCACCAATCCAAAGGAGAATGAAAAGCGCCGCAAAAAAGTTCTGGGGGATATGAAGGATCAGGGCTATATAACCGAGAAGCAGTACAAAAAGGCTATGAAGGATGACGTGTACAGCCGCATCCAGGTGGTCAACAATGAGGTTAAAAACGGCTTTACCAGTTACTTTGTGGATGCTCTGACGGATCAGGTGGTTCAGGATCTGATGGAGAAAAAGGGCTACACCGAGTCCGAGGCTTACCAGAAGCTGTACAGCGGCGGTCTTACCATATTATCCACCCAGGATTCCTCCTTGCAGGATATTTTGGATGAGGAGATAAACAACACGGAAAACTACGGCTTTGAGCCCAAGGTCTCATTTACCTACAGGCTTACGGTCACAAAGGCAGACGGCAGCTTTGAAAATTACAGTGAGCAGACTATGCTCTCCTACTATCAGGCAAAGACTGGAAATGCCGGATACTCAATAAATTACGACAGCGAAGAGGCGGCACAGGCAGCCATTGATGCATACAAGGAAGAGATCATGGAGCCCGGGGACACCATCTCGGAGGCAGGGGAATCGGTGATATTTACCCTGCAGCCCCAGGTGGCAATGACACTTATAGATCAGAGCACCGGAAATGTGGTAGCCATAACAGGAGGTCGGGGAGATAAAAAGGCCTCAAAGACACTAAACCGTGCCACAGGCATAAAGCGGCAGCCGGGATCCACCTTTAAGGTGCTGGCGGCATTTGCTCCGGCACTGGATGCAGGAGGCATGAGCTTAGCGACGGTTCAGGACGACGCCCCCACCACCTATGCCAACGGAAGAGAGGTAAATAACTACGACCACTCTTACAGAGGCTTTACCACCATAAGACAGGCTATAACCAGCTCCATAAATATAGTTACGGTAAAGACACTGACGGAAATAGGCACCGGTCTTGGTTATGAGTATGTGCAGGATTTTGGTATCACTACTTTGGACAGCAGTGACAATACCCAGTCTCTGGCACTGGGAGGACTTACCTACGGTGTGTACAATGTAGAGCTTTGCGGAGCCTATGCCACCATTGCCAACGGAGGTCAGTACAACCGGCCGGTATTTTACACCCAGGTCTTGGACTATAACGGAGAGGTGCTTTTGGACAACACCACAGAGGAATCCAGGACTGTTTTGAAGCCCACCACAGCATGGCTTTTGACCAGCGCCATGAAGGATGTTATGACCAGCGGTACCGGTGTCAGAGCCAATATCACAGGCATGACAGTGGCAGGTAAGTCTGGAACCACCACAAAGGACAGGGATACGGTCTTTGCAGGATTTTCTCCTTACTACACCTGCACCATCTGGGGAGGTTATGATGACAATACCCCTCAGGGTACCACCTCCTATTCCAAAAATATATGGCGGGCAGTGATGCAGAGAGTCCATGAGGGCTTGCCGGACAAGGATTTTGAAATGCCGGAGGGCATAGTCCAGGCTACGGTATGTGCCAAATCGGGACTTTTGCCCATAGAGGGTGTATGTGATCACGATCCCAGAGGATCTATGTTAAGGACAGAGTATTTTGACGCTGAAAACCTTCCTCACGAAAGCTGCAATCACCACACCTCTACTACCATCTGTAATGAGAGCCATATGCTGGCAGGAGAGTTTTGCCCCAGTAAATCCACGGGGGTTTATATAGTGGGAGCATCACCGGGATCTCCTGAGGGCGGATATGCCATTTCCGGTACTGCAACAGAGGTGTGCAATATCCATACCAGTGAGTCGGCTAAAAAGGCAGAGGAGAAGAAGAAAAAAGAGAAGGAAAAGAAAGAAGAGACCAAGGAAAAGGATGACACCTCCGAGGGCGAAGAAGTAATAGACGAAGAGGAAGACGAGGACTGGGAAGAGGAAGAAGATATAGACATAGAAGATGAAGAAAATCCTGACGAGGAGGTAACGGAGTAAATTAAAACACGACCCGCTGTGGGTCGTGTTTTATTATCTGGACCGAAGTATTTTTTTTGCCATATCTTTGATCTTCTGGCGGCGTGTCTTTTTGACGGGCTCGCTCGTTTTCTTTTCGGCATTTTTCCACTGCCTCCTGAGATACCTTATGCCCTCCATCTGAGCGTCATAGTCGGCAAAGGGAAGGGGTACCAAAGGACCGTAAAAATCTATGGAATTGATCTTTCTGTCAAAGGGAGTTACGGTATCGCTGCAGTAAGTGGGATCGTCATATATGGTGGTAAGACCGTTTCGTTTGAAGAATTCGCAGAACCTCTCAAACCTCTCACCATGACCCTTTAGGATGCAGTTAAAATCCACCTCGGAGAGTATGTCAAAAATGTCCTTGTCCTCAGGCAGCTCTGCAATGGTGGTGTGGGGCAGGTTGTGGTATTCTGCCAGTTCTAAGACCCGGTTGTCGGGAGCAATGATATATGCCGGCGTACCTGAGATCACTGCGGCTATATTGCCGTGGATACGGGAGCCCACAGACAGATCCCGCCCCTTAAGATACTTAAACCATGCCTCGGCAGACACAAACCCCCTCACCCTGTTCTCCCTGTACAGAGGGTGGGAGAGATCCTGGGGATAATCCTTATACACCTTCATGGTCTTTTGGGTGTCCTTTATGGTGATGCCTGAAAAAAGTGTCTTGAATTCGTAAATATTCTGGGGCACATAGTAGTGATCCGGCATCTTTTTGCATACATCCTGTAAAAAGAGATGCAGCTTTTCGGGAAGCACTGCCTTGGAATTAATGCTGACCTTTGTGTCCTTTCCGGGAGTAAAGCTTCTGGGATGGGGCAGGTCGGCTCCGTATAAAAACATGGAGGGACAGCCTATTACCATGAAATCCTTATCCCGCACATATCCTAAATGCTCTAAATAGGCGGCAGTCTGCTCACCGCGGATACCAATGCAGTCAGACTTATTTAAAACTGCATTTATAAAAAGCTTTGATGCCGCATCAAAGGGATATTCACCCTTGTCGTCAGCTTTTATCACGCCGTTTACACCCACTCCTATGACGATACAGGGAATGGTAAGGCGGTTTATGATATGGGCTAATGTGGTAAGTTCGTTTATAAAGCTGATGCGAAAAGCATTGGCAAGGGGTATGATAAAGGCTTCATACTCACTGTTTATCTCTGCTATGCGGTTGTCGTCAAGCTTTGTAGAGGTCTTGATATATTCAATGGTGACATCCTCGCACATGATCGCCCGGGATATACTGTGGGGAAAAAGCAGGTTGCCGGAGTTGTCACTTATCAGATTTCCCGAAATACAGTCAAAGTGGGTTGGGTTGTCAAAGCACCCCGAGGGGGCACGCATCAGATATTTTTTCATATATGTCCTCCTGAACTTTCTTCGTCACACTATTATAACATATGGCGAAGTTTCATTGCAATTTTTATGAAATTCGCGTAAAATATATGGGTTATAATATTGAGCGAACAGTAATAAATAAAAGGAGTGCTTTTTCATGAAATTCAAAACCAAAATGACAGCCACGGTGCTGGCCGCGGTAATGGCATTTTCTCCGATTGGATCATATATGCCCTATGGGGAAAAACTTGCAAATATAGCAGAGGCAGGTTATGAGGGTGAGGGAGTATTGCAGATACTTTCCACCACCGACCTTCACGGACAGAGTACAGCCTATAACTATAACACTGCATCAGACAGATCAAAGGGAAGTCTGGCACAGATAGTGACAGTGGTAAAATCCCTGAAAAAAAGCTTGAAAAACGGAGCCACCATGCTGGTGGACAGCGGAGATGACGTATACGGCTACGGCAATGAGAACCTGATGGAGGGAACTACCTCAGGAGTGGAGTACCTGTTTGAGGAGATGGTGGCTGCAGGCTATGACGCAGTTACCCTGGGCAACCACGATTTTGATTACGGCTTTGACTATATACAAAAGGAGCTTAAGGAATCAAAGCTTAAGAGCAAGGTGGTCTGTGCAAACCTCTACCATGCCAAGTCCAAAAAGCCTGTATACGATCAGTCAAAGATAATATATAAGACCCTGACGACCACAGCAGGGGTAAAGGAGACTGTTAAAATTGGTGTGGTGGGTGCCATTGTGCCCTCCCTTACCACACATTACGACTGGAAGGATACCCTTTCTACCGGGGATATAGTTTCCACCGTCCGGGTCCAGGCTGATGCCTTAAAGGGAGCAGGCTGTGACGTGGTTGTAGTGCTGGCTCATACCGGCATAGGCGGCAAGAATCCAAAAGCCGGTTCAGATAATGTGGCTTATGCCCTTACAAAGATAGGTTCTGTGGATGTGATCTGCTCAGGACACGGACACCAGAATTTCCCTTCGGATGACAACAATGTACAAACCTACTATGACTATCCCGGAGTTGATGATGTGACGGGACTTGTAAACGGAAAGATATTAGTGGAGGAAGCGGATCACGGTCAGGCTCTTGGTATATCCAAGCTCAGATTGTCCTTTACTGACGGCAGAGCCACTATCGTAGGCCGCTCTGCAAAGATCAGAAAGATCAAATCCACTGATAAGCAGGATTCCAAGATCGTAAAGATGAATAAGGCATACGATTCCAACTACGCATCCCAAAACAGGAAAAAGATTTCCGGCCTTGATTATAATATAGCCAATTACTTTGGCATGGTTGAGGATCTGGCACTTTTG
>CAMOZG010000041.1 GCA_946630825.1 uncultured Lachnospiraceae bacterium | reverse complement strand
CGCATCCCAAAACAGGAAAAAGATTTCCGGTCTTGATTATAATATAGCCAATTACTTTGGCATGGTTGAGGATCTGGCACTTTTGCAGATGGTAAACGAAGCCAAGATCGCATACGGACTTCGGGTGATAGACGAGCAGCTCACGGAATACAAGGGCTATCCCGTCATATCCGCCACCACCTACCAGCTTGCCGGTGCCAACGGATCCGAGGATTATATAGATCTCTATGGCGAGGTCAAAAAGAGTGATCTGATGAAATTCCAGCCTGCGGGGCAGGAAAAGGTGAAGATGTATACCATAACCGGAAAGCAGCTTAAGGAGACCTTAGAATGGGAGGCTGCCGCTGCATATGAAAAGGTGGGCTACTCCGCAGAGGACACCTGGTCAGATGACAAGATGGAAGCCTTGGCGGAAAAGGGCTATAACTCCCTGCTTAATGCGGCATGGCTGGACAAATGGGCGGGGCTGACCATTTATGACGGTATTGAATACACGGTGGATATGACCCAGAATCCCAGATACAGCATCTCCGGCAGACTGATACACAGCGGGGCACATCGTATAACAAAGCTTACCTACAATGGCAAGCCCATTACCGACAGCACAGTGCTTATTCTGGTATCGAGAAACATTGCCTCAAAGACCAGAAATCCTGTCATTTACAAGGAGATGAAGGATCAGACCATTCTGCCTAAGTCAGAGTATCTGTCAGATATATTTGAGGACTATTACATGTCACAGATCCCTGACGGCACTCTCCACAGATATCTGGTGGCAAATGAAAACAGGACTCTTTCATGTCCCGAGGGTGAGTATGTGGTAAAGACCTCTGACTCCGCCGCCGCATATGCGGAGGGGATCAAGCCCTGGTACAGGCAGGAGGTGACCACGGATAAGTTTGGTTACGGCTATTACACCGTGGCACTGGGAGGGGAGAATACGGATACTACAGGTCCTCTTTTGGTGGCGGCTCCTCTTAAGAAAAAGACCACAGGAAACCCTGTAGAGATACAGGTGTATGCTACGGATATATCAGGTGTGTCAAAGCTGGAATACAAAAAGGGAGTATGCGGTGAAAATGATTGGACCGGCAGCACTTCCGTAACCGGCAGCTTTAAGGCAGACGAAAACGGATGGTACTCTGTCCGTGCCACTGACAAAAAGGGGAATACAAACATCCGATATGTACACATTGAAAATATCAACCCCAATGTGTCAGAAGCACCTACCATCAACAAGTTTACCAACAAGATGACAGAGATCACAGGAAAGGCTTCTCCCGGAGGAACCGTCTGGGTCTCCGCAGGAGGAGAAAGATACAGCACCAAGGCTGACGGCAATGGAAATTACTCCGTTACCGTACCCTATCAGAAGGCTGACTCCAAGATCAAGGCATGGCAGTATGACACCAAGGAAAGAAAGAGTGCCATTACCACGATCTATGTGACCAGAAGAGGCGGCAATCTGCCGGATGTATATACCCTGGATAATACCAAATCCTATGTAAAGGGCACCATCAGCGACTCCAAGTACAGCTCCATAGTTGCCATACATAACGGATATATATATGTGCCGGAGCAGTTTGTAGATTACTATAAGCTGTCCAAGCTTTATTCGGTAAACCGCTACACCTTAAAGAGGACATCATACAAAAGATCCGGCAGCACCTATAAGCTTACCATCCCCTACTGCAATGCAGGGGACAATGTAAGGATATACAGTGTGGACTGGAACGGCAGACTTTCGGCTGCCACCAATATAACCGTGGAGGATGTGGCTCCCAATATTCCAAAGGTGGCAAGCTATGTCATAGCCGAGGAGGGAGTCATCACCGGAAAACTGAATGCTCCCAAGAGTGACAGGACCTACCGCGCCTTTGCATCAGTAGATGGAGAGCGCACCTATGTGGATGTGGGAAGCGACGGACGTTTTATGATCGACGTGGGACCCGTATCGGCAGGCTCTGTTGTAAAAGTCGGCACACAGGATCAGCCGGATGGAGCATGGAGGACCAGTGCCATCCAAAAGATGTGGGCATGGGGAATGGACACCCTGGATGAAGCGGACACAGGTGATGTGACCTTTGAGGATATGGATGACAAGATGGACACCATAACCGGAAGCGTGGATGACTATGTGGGTGAGCTTACCCTGCTTTTACCTAATGGCAAACGTACCGTTACCGTAAATGAAGAGGGAGATTTTGAATTTACCTGCGAGAACCATCTGAAGAAAAATACCAGCGTGGGTGTGATCTTAAGATCCGACAAGAACAATATCAAGATATTCAGTACGGCAAAGGTTTACGAAGCTGCACCTGAGGATCCTGAGTGGATCACCGAAAAGATCACTGAGGATACCACAAAGGTGAAATACTTTGATACCGACAAGGATCCTGCATACCTGAAAATAGGTAGCAAGGTATACAAGCCCGCTGCAGTGATCGAATCCGAAGCCAGGGGCGGATACGTATACGTATTCAAGATCAAAAAGCCCAAGCGGGGCGCCGTGGTAAGGGGCTGGCTTGCCAATACAGGCGGAGAGACGAGCCGCATAAAGCTTACGGTTAAAAAGGGCAAAAAGAAAAAGAAGACCGAAGAGCAGCAGGCAATGGAAGCTTTAGCAGCCATGACACAGTAAATATTGCAAGGGATGTAATATGATAAAAAGATTTATCGAGGACAATAAAAAATATCTCAATTACACAAGGTATTCCGCAAAGTCCAGCCTGAAGGCAGAGGTGGCGGATTCCCACTTGGGCTGGGTATGGTGGGTCTTAGAGCCTCTTTGCTTTATGATGATATACACCTTTATATTCGGAGTGGTATTTAATGCAAAAGAGGAATATTTTCCCATCTTCGTATATACCGGACTTACGGCATGGAATTTTTTCTCCAAGTGTGTAAAGCAATCCGCCCGCATGGTTAAGCACAACAAGGGGATCATTTCAAAGGTATATCTGCCCAAGTACATACTGGCGGAGACCTGTATACTTGTAAATGCCTTTAAGATGCTTATATCCTTTGTCATTATAGTGATAATGATGGTTGTCTTTGCAGTGCCCATAACCTATCATATCCTTATGGTGCTGCCCATGCTGATACTTTTGGGGATACTGACCTTTGGCTGCATGTGTGTGGTAATGCACTTTGGTGTATATGTTACGGATCTTGCCAATGTGACGGATATAGTCCTTAGACTTTTATTCTACATGACGGGTATTTTCTACTCCATTGAAAAGCGCATTGGAGGCCGTTATCCGGGACTGGCTCATCTGATGGGAGAGGTTAATCCCATGGCATTTATAGTAAACGGCCTAAGAGACAGTATGCTCTACGGCGGCAGGCCATCCCTTAAGCTTACGGCTCTGTGGTTTGTGCTGGCGCTTTTGATCTGCATATGGGGCGTAAGACTGATATATAAAAATGAAAACAACTATGTAAAGGTGATCTGATGAGTGAAGTAGCCATCCGGGTAAATGATCTTAAAATTACATACAGAACCATGACCAAGAGGTCCTTTAAGGATATCTTCAGCAAAAAAAACCGCCGAGAGGAGATCGAGGCAATTAAGGGGATATCCTTTGAGATAAACCGTGGAGAGATCGTGGGCATAATAGGCAAAAACGGCAGCGGCAAATCCACGCTGCTTCGAGCTTTGGCAGGTATATTTACCGCTGACAGCGGCAGCATAGATACCTTTGATAATACCGTATCTCTTCTTGCCATAGGTGTGGGCTTTAACAAAGAGCTTTCCGGCAGGGAAAACATCATGCTTTCCGGTCTGCTTTTGGGCTTTACCGAAGAAGAGGTAAAAGCCAAGATGCCAAAGATAATCCGGTTTTCGGGCTTGGGAAAGTTTATTGATATGCCGGTCCGTACCTATTCAAGCGGTATGTTTTCCAAGCTTTCATTTTCCATTACAGCAGTTCTGGAAACTGACATCATGCTGGTGGACGAGGTGCTTTCGGTGGGTGATGCCAGATTCAAAAGAAAGAGCCGCCGGAAGATGAAGCATCTTATTGAAAACGAAAACAGGACCGTGGTCATAGTGTCCCACAGTATAGAGACCTTAAGAAAGCTCTGTCAGCGCATGATATGGATGAATGACGGAGAGATCGTGATGATAGGCGAGACCAACGAAGTGCTGGACAAGTACGAGGCATTTATGGAAGACGGGGAAAACAAATCTGAGGCAGAGGTGGCTGAGGCGGAGACAGCCGCAGAGGAGTCTGCCATGCAGGAAGCGGAATCTACAGAATCTTCGGGAGAATAGTGACAGATGTCAGCAGGCAATATAAAAGTATCCGTGATCATGCCGGTTTATAATACGGCTCAGTATCTTCGGACCACATTAGATTCGGTACTGTCACAGACACTTAAGGATATTGAGGTCATATGTGTGGATGACGGATCCACCGACGGATCACTGGATATATTAAAAAGCTACGGGGAAAAGGATCCCAGGGTAAAGGTCTACACACAGGAGAACAACTTTGCCGGAGCAGCCAGAAATGCAGGATTTGCAGAGTCCATAGGGGACTATGTGATATTTTGGGACAGCGACGATCTCTTTCATGAGACGGCTCTGGAAAAAATGTATGATACCATAGTAAGGGACGAAGCGGATGTCTGTGTATGCGGCGGCTGCTGGTACATTGAGGATCGGGACTGGCTTTTGCCCTGTCAGGGTTATCTGAATATGACCAGAGTGCCTGAGGAAAAGCGACCATTTTCTCGAGAGGATATACCCGACACCATCCTTAATTTTTCCGGCACCTCTGCCTGGAATAAGCTATATCGCAGAGGCTTTTTAGAGGATGAGGGACTTCATTTTCCACCCTACAGGACTTATGAGGATGTGTGCTTTTCAGTATTGTCCATAGCCTTGGCACAAAAGATAACTGTAGTGGACGAGGAGTTGTTTTACTATCGACGGGGCAGAGTGGGAAGTCTCATATATACCATCTCACAAAACCCCATAGATCCGGGACTCTGCTGGATGGATATATACTCAGTTCTTACGGACAGGGGGATCATGCCGAAGAGAAGCTTTGACAATATGTGTGTAAGCTCCCTGGCATATGCCATCAGACATTATACGGACTACAGATCCATGAAGCAGTTGTTTTTCTTTATGAAGGAGACGGTCTTTCCCGTGCTCTGGATCCGGGAGCAGGAGGGGGACTACTACTTTGTGGAATGGTATAATGAATTCATACACCGGGTATGGGAAAGCGGTATTGAGGACTTTATCATGTTTTTGGGTACCCTTTCCTTTGCGGAAGCCACGGACATGGATTACCGCAGGAAAAGGGCGGTGCAGGACCGGGACAAATACAAGGAAAAATGGCAGAATCAGCGGGACAGGAATAACGATCTGAAGGAGAGAAATATTGATCTTCGGACCAGATATCTTGATCTGAGGGACAGGTATAACGGGATACTTTCTGTTCGCATAAGAAAGACCTGGAACAGACTGATTGGAGGAAAAAATGACGAGGGAGAAGGCGACGGAGATTTTGAAGAGTCATGACCAGCTTCATGTGCTTCAGGGATTTGACCGGCTAAATGAGGATCAACAGGAGACCCTTTTGTCACAGATAGAAGAAATTGACTGGAAGGTGATCGAGTCTGTGGGAGAAGAGACTAAAAATGCCAGAGGGGAGATAAAGCCCCTTGGAGCTGTGGAGATCCCGGAGATAGATGAGAGGCGTGAGGAGTTTACTGAAGAAGGGCTTTCAGAGATCCGAAATGGCAAGGTGGGCGCAGTGCTTTTGGCAGGAGGCATGGGCACCAGACTTGGGCATCAGGGTCCCAAGGGCAGTCTGGATATAGGAAAGACCAGACATCTGTATATCTTTGAGTGCCTTATTGCAAACCTGCTTGAGGTTACGGATGTGGCAGGGGTGTACATTCCTTTGTATATCATGACCAGCGAAAAAAATCATGATGATACGGTGAGATTTTTCGAAGAGGAAAATTACTTTGGCTATCCTCCCGAGATGGTCAGGTTTTTCATTCAGGACATGGCGGCGGCTGTGGACTTTTCCGGCAAGCTGCTTTTGGAGGAGCCGGGACGGCTGGCTACCTCCCCCAACGGCAATGGCGGCTGGTTTTTATCACTTCACAGCAGCGGACTTTTGGACGATATACACGACAGAGGTATTGAATGGCTTAATGTATTTGCGGTGGACAATGTGCTGCAGCGCATCTGTGATCCGGCATTTATAGGAGCCACGGTACTTGCGGGAGCCGAAAGCGGCAGCAAGGTGGTAAAAAAAGTTTCCCCCGACGAGGGAGTGGGAGTGCTGTGCTTGGAGGATGACAAGCCCTCCATTGTGGAATACTATGAGATGACAGAGGAGATGCGCGTGGCATATGACGACCGGGGGGAGCTTAAGTACAGGTTTGGTGTGATCTTAAACTACCTTTTCAGGGTTGATGCCTTAGAGCGGCATATGCAGGATGAGCTTTCACTTCATGTGGTAAAAAAGAAGATCCCCTGTATTGATGAAAACTGGCAGCCCATAAAACCGGAGGAGCCAAACGGATATAAATTTGAGACTTTGATACTGGACATGATACACATGATGGATTCCAATCTGCCCTATGAGGTGGTGAGGGAGAGAGAATTTGCCCCCATCAAAAATCTGCATGGTGTGGATTCTGTGGACAGCGCCAGAGAGCTTTTAGAAAAAAACGGAGTGACACTTTAGTATATGTACGGAGAAGAAAAAACCAGCTGGGTAAAGCATCTGGATTTTACCATCATAGACCTTATGTGCATACAGGTATCACTGGTGATAGCTTACGCCTGGCGATTTTCCGGTGCGCTTTTGTTCTATGAGGACATATATGTAAGGATCGCCCTTTTGGCAGCTTTACTGGATCTGGTGGTGGTCTTTTTTGCAGAGCCCTATAACGGCATCTTAAGACGTACCAGATACCAGGAGATCAGGGCTACATTTACCTTTTGCATACTAGTGTTTGGCGGACTTTTGTCCTACATGTATGCCACCAAGCAATCAGAACTCTATTCACGTCAGATGCTCTTTGTGTATCTGTTTACCTCCATGGTGCTTTCATATTTTTCCAGAGTCACCTGGAAGATAGTGGTTAGGCAGAGGAAGCTGGCAGATAAAAACAAGGCACTGATGACAGTGGTGGCTGAGGATGACAATGTGGAGGCGTGCATACGGGAGATAGCCACCAACAAGTACACCAACTTCAAGGTTACCGGAGTGGTGGTAGTAGATCGGGACAGACGTGGCGAAGAGATCATGGGGATCCCGGTGGTGGCATCTGCCGATACTTTTTTGGACTATGTCCGTGCCAATGTGGTGGATGAGGTCTTTATAGACGGAAATACCAGAGCCAGTTCTGAGGCTCTTGCCACGGAGCTTATCGAGCTTGGAACCACGGTGCATATGTCTCTGGTTCACAGCAACAGGCTGGTACCTAACCGGCAGCTTGACAACTACGGCACTTACATAGTGCTTACCTCCAGCATGAAGATCGCCACCTTCAGACAACTGGTGATAAAAAGAGCCATGGACATAGTAGGTGGCATAGTGGGACTTTTGATCACGCTTATTGCATTTATAATATTTGCACCCATTATAAAGATCCAGTCTCCCGGTCCGATTTTTTACAAGTCAATAAGGATAGGGAAAAACGGACGGAGATTTAAGTTTTACAAATTCCGCACCATGATCCCGGATGCAGATGCACACTTAAGTGAGCTGGCGGATAAAAACGAAATGAAGGGCAAGATGTTTAAGATGGAGGACGATCCCAGGATCATACCCATAGGACATTTTATGCGGAAGTATTCCATAGACGAGCTGCCCCAGTTTTGGAATGTATTAAAGGGTGATATGTCGTTAGTGGGCACCAGACCTCCTACAGAGGACGAGTTTGCCACCTATGAGTACCACCATAAAGCCAGACTTGGCATACGTCCGGGACTTACCGGTATGTGGCAGGTCAGCGGCAGATCGGATATAACAGACTTTGAAGAGGTGGTGGCACTGGATACGGAGTACATCATGAATTGGACTCTGGGACTGGATGTAAAGATCCTCTTTAAGACTATAGGTGTGGTACTGTCTGGAAAGGGTTCAAAATGAGTCACAAATTTTCTATCCTGATCAGAACAGCAGACACAGGGGCTTCTTTTTTCAGGGATGCTTTGGAATCGATAATATCTCAGACTCATGTGGACTTTGAGCTTATTATACTGGATGAAAATGAATCCCAGGAGGTCAGGTTCACCTGCGAGGAGATGTTTGCCGGGGATGACAGGATCACCTACCGGACACTTAAAAACCGGCAGGGTATGGCATATGCTTACAATATAGGGGTTCACTTTTCCTCTGGGGACTATGTGGTGCTGATGGGTCAGCACGACAGGATATCCGCGGATACACTTGAGAGGTTTGCCGCTGCCATAGATGCCTCTGAGGCAGCCGGGGAGCAGGCGGATATTATATATACGGATCATGATGAATTGGTGGGGATGAACCGCATGAATCCGCATTTTCTGTCGGATTACAACGAGGAGCTCATAAGACACCTGCCATATTTAAGTGAGCTTATATGCTTTAAGCGAAATCTGATATTGGAGGCAGGGGAGTTTAATGAAAACCTGACCTTTTATCCGGTGTATGATTTTATTTTCCGCTGTGTGGAAAGAAAAAAGAGAGTGCTGCACATAGCCAGCCTTTTGTATCACGTGAGGCAAAAGAAACTTTATGAAAGCACTTTGCAGCCAATGGATGCCCGGAGGCTGAAGGAGTATGCCGTGGTGTCTGCCGCTCATATGAAGCGCATGGGACGTGATGTAGAGGTGGAGCCTGAAAAGAAAAACAGGTTTTTAAAGCTTGACTACATGGGCGAGTCCTACAAAAACCACAGGGATGATTATCTGCTTTTACGGGACAGGGGCATAAGGGTATTTGGCAAAAATTACCTGCAGCGCATGTATGACATATTGGAGCAGCCGGATGTGGGGATCGTGGGAGTCAGGTTCATAAGATTTGATCTCACCATAGATAACTGCGGATACATATATGGAAGTGAAGGAATAGCATATCCCGCCTGTTATGGAGAGCCCATGAGAAAGCCGGGATATGACGGACGCATAGCCATCCCACGGGATGTGAGCATGGTGGACTCGGGATTTTGTATGATAGACGCAAAGCTGTACAGACATATAGGGGGCTTTGGGTCAAATTTAGACGGACGGGATATCATGCTGGATTTTTGCATGAAGACAAGGGAGGCAGGCAGGAGGATAGTATATCTGCCGGATGTGACCGCCCTCAGAAGTCCCGGAAAAACCACCAGCTCCCAAAGTTCCAACAGTCTGCTTTTGGAGAGATGGCATGATGCCCTGAAGGCGGGTGATCCCTATTACAACAGAAACCTGCCCTTGGGACTTTCAAACTATAAGCTGTAAATGAACATAAAAGCCCAGCGACAACAGGAGAGGTATTAATGGCTACCAAAAAAAAGACAAAGAAAAAACTTACAAAAGCTCAGATCAGAGCCAGAAGAAAGAGGAATTTTCTCATTGTGGAATTTATAGTGCTGCTTTTGGTTTTGTCGGCATTTTTCGTCTGGCTTAAGCTGGGAAAGATAGACTGGGCAACTATAAAAAATATGAGAACAAATACCTTAGACGAGGAGACCAAGGTGGTTTTGTCGGGATATACTACTCTTGCATTTTTTGGAGTGGACAACCGGAGTGTGGGAAATTATGATACGGGAAATTCCGACAGTATCATGATCGCCTCCATCAACAATGATACCAAAGAGGTGAGGATAGTATCGGTATACAGGGATACTTTTTTGGATACCGGTGAGGGAAATCTCCACAAGTGCAACTACGCATATAATCACGGCGGCGTGGAGCAGGCCATGGAGATGCTTAACTCAAATCTGGATCTGGATATACAGGACTATGTGGCAGTGGACTTCAAGGCTTTGGCGGATGCAGTGGATGCTGTAGGTGGCATAGATCTGCCGGACGGACTTACGGGAGAAGAAGCTGCCATAATGAACCAGTCCTATGTGAGCTATACTGCGGAAATAGTCGGCAAAGAGGGCAAAGCAGTGGAAGCCGGACAAAAGCACTTAGACGGAGTCCAGGCACTGTCTTTCTGCCGGGTGAGATATACCAAGGGCGGTGATTTTGAAAGAGCCTCAAGACAGCGGGAGGTGCTGGGACTTTTGGCAGAAGAGATGAAATCGGCATCACTTACGGAGCTTAACAACCTGATAGATGCCATACTGCCGGAGATCTCCACCAGCCTTTATCCCTCAGAGGTATTTACTTTGGCTACTGCCATGCAGGACTATACCATAGTTGAGACCCGGGGATTCCCCTTTGATATGAGGGGCGGAAAATTTGGAAGCAAGGGTGACGTGGTGGTGCCCTGTACTTTGGAAAGCAATGTTATGAAGCTTTATGAGTATATGTATAACGATACCACCCATATATCATCCAATGAGCTTAAGTCCATCAGTGAGTCTATCGTAACTTATACGGGATTTGATGAGGATGATGCATTAGACTATGGATATTAATTGAGAATGGGAGTATAATGGGGTTATTATTTTTAAACATTTCTCCGATATAGATGATAGGGTATGTATACCTAGTATAGCTAATTAGAAATTGCTGTACTAGTTAATCAGAAAGCAGGGAAGCGAAACTGATGAGAGAAAGAATCTGGGAGAAAATAGCATATTATTCACGCAAGTATGTGATGGTAAGGATACCTGCCGTCATTATGGTGGCTTGCGTGATTTTTATCAGACTTTTGGCTAAGTACAGATCAAAGGAGCGCTGGTACCGCAGGGTGGCAGTGGCTACAGCCATAAGTCTGTTTTTTGTATCTGTGATACCGGCTCCATGGAGGCTTTTTGCTGAGGAGGACAATGAGATCGTAGAGCAGCCCCCCGAGGTTCGTGCCACCGATGATTCACTTATTTCCATGGAGGTGGTGGATCTGTCTGTTACCTCCGGCAGTGCTGCCAAGGTGGCGGGATATGCCCTCAGGGTAAGCAATAAAAGCGAGTATCTTTTGACGGATGATCTGTTGCTTCGGATAGAGCAGAATACAGATGGCCGTATAGTATTTTTAAATGAGGTGGCTGAGAAAGAGGCGGAGTTTGAGCCCTCTTTGGAGGCACGGTTTGATAAGGATCTGATGCCCGGGGAGTATGAGGACTTTTTCTTAAAGTCTGCCCCTGAGGATTTTGAGATCCCCGTTGAAGAAGAGGTGACAGAGCCTGAGGAGACTCTGCCTGAGGAAGTGGTTTCTGAGGAGCTGGAGGAATTTGTAAAGGATATTATGGAGGAATCTGAGGGAGAGCCTTCCGAGGAGACAGAAGGAGAAGAGGAAGCTTCCGAAACTCCTGAGGAGCCTGTCGTTGAGTCAGAGGAGTCTTCCGCTCGGACAGAGGAGATCCCCCAGGAGCAGCAGGAGCCGGAAGAGGTTCCCACAGAGCCTGCTCCCGTGGCAAGCCTCAGTGTGAGTGAGCATATTGTAAAGTCAGTGGCTGCCCCTGAATCTCCGGTATATCCTGTTATCAATATTTATAGACTCGCAGATCCTGCAGATCCAAGTTCAGCGGAGACTTTGGTAAGCGGTTATTCCGTTACAGCGGCTGATATGACCGGTATATCCGCATGGGTGGAGGCGGAAGAAGAGGAGCAGGCTCCGGCTGTTCCGGCTGTTCCGGCTGCTGAAAGCAGTGATCAGACTTCAAGTGATAACAGTAATAATAATAAGACTTCCACTTCCAATACTTCCGCTGCAAAGACCGGAAGTGAAGCAAAGAATACAGCGAGTACAGATACAGGTGCTGTAGCTTCTACGGGTGATGACTCAAAGGATGCAGATGCCGGTACTGCAGACAGTGATCCTGCTTCGGATGAGGCATTAGTGACCACTGCCCCGGTTCCCGAAGCTGAGGAGAAAGTCTATGATGAGCAGACTTTATCCGAGCTTTCCGATAATATTGAAAAATACAAGGAATACCTTGAAGAGCAGGAAAAAGAGGAAAAGAAAGAGGAAGAAAACAAGGTCGACGAGGTGACCGAGGAGGAGAGACCTGCCGACATTATCAGTGTGAAGCTTCCCACTACATTTGCCATTCCCATGTATGGGGCAGGCTCTGATATTGATGTTATGAGTGAGCCTATAGTTATAGAAAATAACAGCGACTTCCCTGTGGATGTGAATATCTCATCAGTGAATATGACCATTGACCGGACCATGACAAAGGAAGAGATAAAGTCTGTGGTGGTGCCTACAGATGGTGAGACGGTATATGACTTGGAAAAGGCGGCAAAGACCTGTCATTTGAATCTGCAGATCCTTATTAATGACATTAAGCAGGCTTTTTCCATAGACGAGGGTATTACTAATGATATAACCAGCTTCACCTTAAGCAGGGGTGGGGATGGTTCAGACAGTGCGTCCATGTGCCTTTACGGTGAGGCCACCTACGGTCTGACAGGAATGTGGGATGATGGGGATCTTAAGGTGGGTATCACCTTTGAGTTCAAAAAACATGAGGAGGATGTTCCCAAGGAGGAGCAGGAGCCTAATGAAGAAAGAGATATCCCCAGAGAACAGGATACTAAAGAGGAACAGGATACTTTGACAGAATCTGAGTAAATTTTTGAGTTTGCCATAAATTCAAAAATTCATCAAAAGTTTTTCACAAATTGGACACATTTTTATTATATAGTAGTCATTGTCGAAAGATAATGACTATTTTTTATGGAGGTATATATTATGAGTAATTATCAATATTATGAATATCAGTCACATGATGATAACGGCTATACGAATCCTTACGGAAACGGAGGCGGCTATACTCCCTATGAGGAGCCGAAGAGACCTAAAAAGGATCACAAGTTTGCAAAGAAGCTTGGCAGGGTAGCAGCCATAGCGTTGGTATTCGGTTTAGTGGGAGGTGTGGTATTCCAGGGCAGCAGTCATTTGACAGCAAAGGTTTTGGGAGATGACAAGGGTATATCTGCCACAGACACCGGAAATGAGTCATCAAGCGGAGCCAAGCAGCTTACCTCATCAGATCAGATAAGCTCCACCGCAGTGAGTACAGCCACCACGGTTTCGGATGTTTCGGATATTGCGGAAAATGTGATGCCGGCAATTGTTCAGGTGACCAATATGAGCATCACCGAATACAGAAGCTGGTTCGGACAGAGCTTTGAGCAGGAGTCCACATCAGCAGGAAGCGGTATCATAATGAGCAGTGATGATAAATATCTCTACATAGCTTCCAATAACCATGTGGTAAACGGAGCCAAGACACTGACCATTACCTTTGTGGATGGAGCCGCTGTAGAGGCAGAGATCCAGGGAACAAATCCGGAGAAGGATCTGGCAGTGATAAAGGTACCCATGGACAGTATCCAGCAGGAGACCAAGGATGCCATCAAGGTGGCTACCATTGGAGATTCCACAGGACTTAAGGTAGGAGAGTCATCAGTAGTAATAGGAAATGCATTAGGCTATGGACAGTCAGTGACAACAGGTGTGATAAGTGCTCTTGAGAGAGAGGTCACCTTCCAGAATACTGACGGATCCACTTCTTCCAACACTCTGATCCAGACTGAGGCAGCAGTTAACCCCGGTAATTCCGGCGGAGCCCTTTTGAATATGAAGGGTGAAGTGATTGGTATAGTTTCAGCCAAGTACTCAGATACTGATGTAGAGGGTATGGGTTATGCCATCCCCATATCAGAGGCAAGACCCATAATAGAAGACTTTATCAACGGTGTGACCGATACTGAAACAGACAAAGAGGAAACCGAGCTTTCCGAAGCATATCTGGGTATAGCCGGAATTGATATAGATCAGATGACAGCCTATCAGTACAACATGCCTACAGGAGTGTATATAGCCAGAGTAGAGTCCGGCACCGGTGCAGAAAGCGCAGGGCTTGTAAAGGGTGATGTGGTCACCGGTTTTGACGGCAAGGACATATACACCATGTCTGAGATACAGCAGGCTCTTATGAGCCACAAGGTTGGAGACACTGTTACCGTAAAGGTGGCAAGAGCCAGCAAGAATTATTCCATAGAAGAGGTAACCATTACCCTGTCGAAGCGGCCTGTGGAATCCGAAGAAAACAATTCCGAAAAATAGTATTTTTCTCCTCATAGTG
>CAMOZG010000040.1 GCA_946630825.1 uncultured Lachnospiraceae bacterium | reverse complement strand
TAAAGCATGGTAATATGAGCCGGATTTTGGTAAAATGGAGATGGTAATATGTGGGCAAGAACGAAAAATCAATGGAGGGTTGTTATGGGAAAGAGGATAATCGGACAGGCGGCGGCATCAATAATAGTTTGTACACTGGCTGCCATAACCGGAGTAGCAATGATGGTGTTTTTTGGAAGTATGAGTAAGGATTGAAAAGATTTATTGAGGGTCGTTATGGAAGATTTCTCTTTGAATATGCCGAAAAAATCGACAGAGGAAAATGAGGCAGATCTTAATATGCAGGTATCTCCGATCTGCTACCGGGATGGGGAAAAGATCGCATATGTGACATTTTCCGACAAAAGCCGTTATGCTGAGGGTGAAATACCAAAGTGTGTTATTGTAAAAAACAATGGTTTTTCCAAGGACGAGGTTTTTAAGCTGGAGGAATATATGGAGCAGAATCTTAAAACCCTTAAATCCATGGCAGCAAGTGTAAACCCGTTAAAGGCATTGATGAAGGATTAAATCTGAAAACCTTTGTGGAACATAGGCTTTTATGTGGATCCCCTCAGGCAGATATTCCTCAGATAAAAGCTGTCCGTATTTTCTTATCGAAGAAACTTTTGATCCATTGTCATAAGAAACCACCTCGTCTATATATATTCTGCCCTCTTTAAGCATTTCAATAAGAGTTTCATAAAATGAATCCATTCCGTCTCCGTTTTTTGCAGAGACCTTAACGACATGATCGGCATGCTTATCAAATATTGCTACTTCCGTTTCAATAAGATCGTACTTGTTAAGAACTGTAAGTATCGGCTTTCCGGATACTCCAAGCTCTGAAAGGGTGCGATACACAACCGACATATGGGACAAGGCATTTTCATCCGTACAATCAACCACATGAATAATATAGTCGGCATATCTGGCTTCTTCAAGCGTGCTTTTAAAAGCTTCTATTAATTGATGCGGCAGCTTATTTATAAATCCTACAGTGTCGGTAAAAAGAACTTCCTGCCCATCTTGAAGCCGGCATAACCTCGTGGTTGGATCAAGCGTTGCAAAAAGCTTGTCCTCCGCCAAGACATCTGCAGAAGTAAGACGGTTTAACAGGGTGGACTTTCCGGCATTTGTATATCCCACTATCGCAAAAACAGGAATCGGGCTCTCCTGCCTTTTCTTTCTTGTAACCTCCCTGACATTTTCCATGTTTTTTATTTCGGAAGAAAGTGCAGAAATCCTACGCATGATAGCCCGTCGGTCTGTTTCAAGCTTTGTCTCGCCGGGACCTCTTGTGCCTATGCCTCCGCCCAGCCGTGAAAGCACCATCCCAAGTCCCCTTAAATGAGCCAGTCTATACTTAAGCTGAGCCATTTCAACCTGCACCTTTCCTTCACTCGTTTTTGCGTGGGCTGCAAAAATATCAAGAATAAGCAGGGTTCGATCAATCACTTTACATCCTGAAATTTCAGATAGGTTCTTTATCTGTGCAGGGGAAAGCTCGTCATCACACAAAATGCCATCTGCCCCGTATGCCTCCACCAGCTCACCGAGCTCGACAGCCTTTCCCGAACCAACATATGTGGCGGGATCAGGATGCAAAAGGTTTTGTACCATACCATCCACCGCCTCACCGCCTGCCGTCTCTAAGAGCATGGAAAGTTCAGAGATGGATGCCCATACCGCATCTTCATCCCCGGAGTTTATCGCTACCAGAAGATATTTTTCCTTTGTTTCCATATTGATTTTTCGATTTGGTTCCTATTCTAAATTTCATCCAAATACATAACATATAGTCTACGCCACGAACCGCATCAATAATACTTCAATCATGCTTCAACGTCAACTTCAATGTCACTTCAAAAAGTGTTCAATACATCTTGAGTTTACAATGAGATTGCAAAAGTAAACACAGTAGTATAAACTTAACTCTACGGAGGTAGTTATGAAAGGAAAGACAAAGCTTATCGGATTTGTGGCAGGGATCGTGGCTGTAGTTGTTGTGTTGTTTATCGTTTATACCAATACAGCATCTTTTCAACGAAGCTGGAAGAGCGTTAAGTCAGACTTTGGCAATGGGTTAAACCGTGAGGTGATAGTCTATGATGCTGTTGGAAACGAACTTTATCATCAGACTGGAAAATTTGATATTGAGTTTTATGATGACAGGATCATGTATGATGATGAAAATGGCAACAGACACAACATCTATTTTAAGACCGGCACGGTGATCGTGAACGAGCTTGATTGATAGTATTGGCGAATTGAATACAGTATGACGAGGAGGTAGTGACATGGAAGACTATGCAGCTTTATTTGGTTTTTTTGGCGCAATGCTGATAGGCTACGTTATAGTGGGAATATTCGGCATAGTAGTTTATATTTATTCATCCATCATCACAATGAAGGTGCTGCAGAGGCTGGGGTATGATAAAACATGGATGGCATGGATACCCATAGCGAATATGTATGCATGGGCTACAGCACTTTACGGTGGAACTGAAGAGGTGAACATTGATATTGCTAATCGTAGTATCCCTACATGGGTGATGCAGTGGTATTCGCCCATCATTGCCCTTGTGACTATTGTACTGTCGAGAACACCTATCGGCGGGCTTGTATCACTTTTAGTTATTATCGCGCAGATCCTTTGCTTTGGACAGATCCATAAGGACACCATGAAACGTGTCGCTGGAATAGAGGTTGAGGTAGTGGAGCAGGTGATCGTGGGTGTAGTTAATCTAATTTCGATCATAAGGCTTCATATGAATATGAAGCAAACTGAACTGAGGGAATAGTAAGGATTTAAAACTATGAATGACCATAAGAAGAAAAAGATTGCACCGATAGTGATCACGATACTGATCGTTGTTTACTATGCAGTATATTTTTTCGCACTGATCTTAGTGGTCCCGGGTGTTGCAAAAGTTTTACTTGGTGTGATCCCGATCCTGTTGGGAGCAGGGATGATATACGTTTGCAAACAAAGGATAGATGAGATTGATGGAGGTGAAGAGGATGATCTTGGTAAATACTGATTACATCAGCGGAAAAGAACTTGAGATGCTGGGACTGGTAAAGGGCAGCACCATACAGTCCAAAAACATAGGACACGATATCACCCAGGGATTAAAGACTATAGTTGGTGGCGAACTGGAAGCATATAATGACATGATGAATGATGCCAGAGCCCTTGCCACAAAAAGGATGGTTGCCGAGGCAGAGAAGATGGGGGCGGATGCAGTCGTAAATATTCGCTATGCTTCGTCTGCGATCATGCAGGGAGCGGCAGAGGTAATTGCGTATGGCACGGCAGTTAAGTTCAGATGATAAACTGAAGACAGCTTTTCCTGAGATCGAGATCAAAAAGGATGTCAAAAAAGAAAAGCTGGAAGATGTGCCTGCCGAGGTGCTGGCAAAAGCCCTTAGACAGATGCTGAGTAAAAATAAGGAGCAGTAATGTCCATTTTTAGGAAAAAAGAGAATAAAACCTATGACAAGACCGGGAAGAGACCGGTAATAAAGTGCAGCATCTGCAATGGTGAACAGGTTGCTGGTTTTGTGGATACCCGTACAGGAAAGTTTGAGGACATAATGCTTCTTAGAAATGAGAGGGATCTTGAGAAGTTTGTGTCGACATATTCCATTACGGAGGAAATTGAAAAAATCTATTGAGGATTGGCAGTATGGAGGGATGTTATGCAGGTGTCTGTGATGGGACCGGCTATAGTGGATGTGCTTGCTTCACCGGTAAGCAGGGATGTTTTTGA
Organism: uncultured Lachnospiraceae bacterium; assembly: GCA_946630825.1. Lineage (GTDB taxonomy): Bacteria > Bacillota > Clostridia > Lachnospirales > Lachnospiraceae > JAILEN01. The sequence continues at coordinate 10,472 of CAMOZG010000040.1, read as the reverse complement.
AAAGGGGACGTATCCGCTTAAGAGCATCAGGCTGTCCTATGGTGGGAATGCCCTTAATGAATCAGTGGTTTTAGGGAAATTTGGAGTAGAGACAGAGCTTATCTCAAAGGTTGGGGCAGACGAATCGGGAAGACATATCATAGAATATGCTGATAGATCCGGTGTTTCAGTGACACATATTGCCAGGGATTCTAATTTGGATACCGGGATCAATGTTGTGCTGGTGGATGACAGAGGGGAGAGATTTTTTCTTACAGATCCCAATAGCAGCCTTCGAAAATTGTCTATAGATGATCTTCTTCCATATGTGGATGGTCTTGCCAATATAGTCTGTTTTCCCTGTATGTTTACATCAAGCCTTCTTGGCATTTCGGAAATGACAAAGCTGTTTAAGGCGATCAAAGCCGACGGGGATAGAATGCTCATTTTGGATATGACAACAGCCAAGAATAATGAGACCATTGATGATATGAAGGAGCTCTTTTCTTATGTTGACATATTCATGCCTAATGAAAAGGAGCTAAAAAGTATCTCCGGTGGTATCGGAACAGATGAGGCAGCAAAAAAGCTTTTGTCATATGGCGTGAAAAATATTATTGTTAAATGTGGCAGCAGTGATACACGGGTATATTCGGCTGAAAAAGATTTTTCCGTGCCGACCTATGAAGGGGCAAAACTGATCGATTCCACTGGAGCCGGGGATTGTTTTGGTGCCGGATTGATCTATGGTTTAGTAAATGGTTTTGATCTCAAGGAAGCAGTCAGATTTGGAAATGCTACGGCATCCTGCGCAATAGAGTCGGTGGGAGCTACGGATGGAATTACTACCGTAGATAAACCAATGGAGAGATATAATAATATGATTGGCTCACTGTAAAAAGTGATACAAAAAAAGGTCTGCGGGAGATCCCGCAGACCTTTGACCATTATCATCCTTCAATGAGGATCTGTTTCTTTTCGGGGAGTTTTTCTTTTTCCTTCTTAGGAAGGAGGAGATTTAAAACTCCGTGCTTAAAGGATGCCTTGATGTCTGTCTCGGTGATGTCTTCACCGACATAGAAGCTTCTCTGCATGGATCCGTAGTAGCGCTCCTGGCGGATCAGCTTACCCTTCTTGTCCTTTTCATCCTTGTCGAGATCTTTGTTAGCGCTTACTATGAGATATCCCTCCTTCAGCTCCAAACTGATCTCATCCTTTTTGAAGCCCGGCAGGTCGATATCCACTTCATAGTGGTCGTCACTTTCGTGGACATCAGTTTTCATCATCCTATCTGCATGCCGACCATACAACTTTCTTTCGGTTCGATCTAAGTCTCTGAAATCCGGGAATGCGAACCAGTCATCAAATAAGCTTTCTCCAAAAATACTAGGTGTTAACATAATGCTTACCTCCTTTTCACTCAATACTTTTAATAGTTACTGAGCAAGGGGAAGGAGGGATTGGATCATTGGAACGTCCGGTTCTATGGTCTTCTCTGTTCCTCTGTTCGATTATGTTATAGCACAAATTTTAGCACTCGTCAAGATAGAGTGCTAATAAAATTTGTGAATTTTTTGTGAACGGAATGGATCTACTTTTCCTTGCTGATCATGCCGATTCTGATAAATCTGAACATACGAATGGCTGCATTATAATATAGCTCCTCGGCATGCTTCTTGGCGGACTCTGTGGTCATGGGGGAGTCTATTATGGTCATCAAAGATTCCACACCATGATCAAATATCTGATATGCACCTGCACCAAGGGAGCCGGACAGACCAACTACCGGAATGCCCTTTTTTACTCCATGTTCTCCTACGCCACACATGACCTTGCCATAGCAGCTTTGACTATCGGTGCGTCCCTCTCCTGTGACGATCAGGTCTGCGCCTTCTATCAGGTCATCAAAGTGAACCAGATCCAAAACGGTCTCTACACCGGAGCGTCTTTTGGCTCCAAGGAATACGAAAAGAGCCGCTCCCAATCCTCCGGCGGCACCTGATCCGGGGATGCTGTTTGGATCAATGCCGAATTTTTTTACAAGGATATCCCTGTAGTGACACATCCCCTGTTCCAAACGATCCATAACAGTTTTATCGGCACCCTTTTGTTTTGCAAAGGTGTAGGTAGCTCCATCAGGACCGCATAAGGGATTTGTCACGTCACACATAACAGTGATGGTAATGTCTCTAAGTCTTTGATCAAGCCCGGAGGTATCTATGTCAGAGATTTTTTCAAGATCCTCACCACATCCTCTAAGCTCATTTTTTGCTTCATCATAAAACTTTATTCCAAGTGCTTTGGCACAGCCCATACCGCCATCATTTGTGGCACTTCCGCCTATGGCAATGGAAATATCTAAAAAGCCTTTGTCTAATGCATCAAGGATCAGCTCTCCGGTTCCGAAACTTGAGGTAAGAAGGGGATTTCTTTCGTTTTTATCAAGCAGTGGCAGTCCTGAAGCTTCTGCCATCTCAATGATTGCATGAGCATCATCAATACATCCGTAAGATGCCTGGATCCTGCGCATAAGCGGATCGTGAACCAATACATTGAGCTTTTTCCCGTTTTGTGCACCTATGACGGCATCAACAGTACCTTCTCCTCCGTCTGCCACGGGGATGCCTACACATTCAACATTGCCAAAGACATCTTTTGCAGCCTTTGTCAGGATATCTAGGGTAGCTACACTTGACAGGGATCCTTTGAAGGAATCCGAAGCAAATACAAATTTCATAACGGATCAGCTCCTTTTCGGACAAAGTAGATTTATCGTGTAAACCCGGCAGAAAACTCCGCCGGGCATATATAAAGACGGCAGCGTTATCAGTACGCCACCGGAAGGCTGTGCCCAAATTATCGGCACAGCGTGGAATGATAATACATCGCTTTATGGCATATGTCAAAAGTTTTATATGTACCCTTATATATTATTTTTTCTTTTTTATGATGTAGCAACCACCTCCGATCAATGCAGCAGCGACAATAACTCCTCCTGCGATCAGGGGTAAATTTTTGCCTTTTTCCTCAGAAACAACCTCTTGCTCCGAAGCCTCGGCGGGTTCTGTGGCAGTAGCTGTTTCCTCCTGCTCATTGGCGTTTGTTGAGGCTGTAAATGATGTAGATGTACCATAATAGGAATCAAAATCACTTCTGTCAATGTATTCCTCAGAAAGTTCATTGTGCTGATCCGTGGTTACGGTATTTGTGTATTCGCCGGTAACAGTTACGGTTAATTCTGAATCACCGGAGACTACTGTTTCGCCGCCAGCCACTATGGTAACGGTCTTGCCCTCGGAATCTACAATGGTTGCTCCATCTTCGGCGTTTAAACCGGAAATAGTGGTATCTGCAGTAACGACCCAGGATGCCCCCTTTTCTATGTTTACTATGATGGGGGATTCTGAAGTAGAACCGTTTTCATTCTCGGTGATCTCCATGTTGCCGGTATAGGTGCTTCCATCCAGCAGGTAGAAATCCAGAGAGCTTATGGTATCTACAGTGATATCACCGGTGAGAGTCTCGTTATATGCGGTAAAAACAATATTGCCACCATTTTTGCCGGGGGTTCCCCAGTTATTTGTGTCATTTCCCTCTATTTTGAGCAGCTCTGCCTTTGTGCTGTCAAAGTCTAAGGTTGTATTCTTTAAGACTATATCCCCGGAGGTGTTGGTCACATAGAAGAAAGCTCCCTCTTCGATAGCACTCTTAAGTGTTGAATCAACGGCGTTAAATACGGCACCTTCTCCGGTTGAAGTGTCTGCATCACCTGATGTGGATTGGTATATCAAGACTCCGTTTGCCACCTTGTCGGATGCTGAAGCTCCGGTTTTTGTGCTGGTAAGGTCAGAGTCGTAGATCATTATGGTATTATAGCCTTCCATTGCGGCAAGCTGGCTTCCGGTGGCAGTACCAGTAATGTTTTTAGCCTGAATATCCCCTGTGGAGTACAAAATTGGGGACCCGCTGCCTGCGGTATTTATGGTTGAATTTGTGACGGATACATTACCGCCGCCTCTGTCAGTAGCTACCCCTGCACAGTGCTCGCCCTTTGTATCTATGGTCATATCATTTGCAATGATAGTTCCGTCATAGGTGGCATCCAGACCTCTGGAGTTGTCGGCAGTGGTACTTATGGAAGATCCGTTGGCATATACGGTTCCGCTATCCGTGGCAAAAATTCCGTTTGAGCCGGTTCCGTCTGCTGTCATGTCCGTGGCATCTATGTATGTCATGGAGTCTTCTCCTACTGATAAAACAATAGAGTTTAATCCGTAGAAATTGCAGTTGTCTCCATTCTCATCACTACCGGATTTATTCAGGGTTCCTCCTGTAATAGTGAGTGTGCCGCCATTTTGAGTCAGTGCCACATTTTCATCAGCTGTTTCGCTGGAGTAGGTTTCACCATCTGAGGTAACTTCTTCGTTATCTGCTATTAGAACACCGGCATACGAACCTGAAAAATCAAAGGACTGGGTATCGGCTCCACCTCCCGGTGCACCACCTGGCATGCTGCCGGAATCAGCATTGCTGTCTCCCTCAGGCTTTTCCGGCGGTGTGCCCTCAGGTTTTTCTCCACTTGGAGGGGTTCCTCCGGGACCTCCATTTCCATCAGGCATCTCACCGGTAGGGGGGATCTCTTTATTTTCGGTATCTGTTGACGTGTCAGATGTTTCGCTTGCCGCTACACTCATTGTAATAGATAATGGTGTTGCCAGCCCAACGATTGCTGACAGGATTATGACCATAAGTTTTTTTGTTATCCACTTTTTGTTCTTCATAGTAAGCACCTCGCTTTCAGTTCTTTTTGAGTATGGTCATACTATAAACATGTTTCCTTAAATCAACCTAAAAAGATTGAACTTAGAATTTTGTGGTATAATGAAAAAGGTCCATACAAATTGAAAATAATTAGGAGGCGTGATGAAGGTATATTGTTATTCTAAGTGTTCCACCTGTAAAAAGGCTTTGAAATGGCTTGATGACAATGGGGCAGATTACGAAGTGATTGACATAAAAGAAAACAATCCTGATGAGGAAACCATCAAAGAACTGCATAAAAAAAGTGGGCTACCGCTGAAAAGATTTTTTAACACCAGCGGCATGCTCTACAGGGAAATGGAACTTTCCAAAAAATTGCCGGACATGAGTGAAGATGAAATGTACAGGTTGCTGGGGTCAGATGGGATGCTGGTCAAAAGACCTATCCTGATAACCGACAATTCAGTGCTGACCGGCTTTAGGGAAGGTGAATGGTCAGAAGCACTGAAAGTTGCTAAAGCAACCCCCGATAGTTTATAATACAAAACGTAGTATTGCAGATAAAGAATGGAGGTGTTTGCATGAGAAAGTATATTGCAGAGGCTATCGGCACCTGTGTGCTTGTAACATTGGGATGTGGTACGGCTATGCTGGTAGGGTGTGACAGTGCAAGTGGAAGCGGTTATTTGTTGACAGCACTCGCATTTGGTTTGACGATCGTGGGCATGGCATATTGTATCGGAAATATTTCCGGGTGCCACATAAATCCCGCAGTTTCTCTTGGGGTCTTTATGAGAGGCGGCATGGATGTTTCTGAGCTCATAGGATACATCATTTCCCAGTGCATAGGAGCGTTGGCTGGTTCGGGGTTATTGGCAGCCATTTTTGGTCTTGGGGGAGTGACAGATCAGACAGGCGGCATGGGTACAAACGGACTTGCCGGAGTAAATGGAAGTGTTGTTGCCGGACTTTTGGTGGAGATCGTGCTGACATTTATCTTTGTTCTTACCATACTCGGAGTAACATCAGAAAAGTTTAAGCATGGCAGCTTTGGTGGACTTATAATAGGTCTTACACTTACCCTGGTTCACATTTTGGGTATAGGTCTTACCGGCACATCAGTGAATCCTGCCAGATCAATAGGACCGGCTATAGTATGTGCCATCACAGGTAATCCCGCACCCTTGGCATCACTTTGGGTATTTATAGTTGGCCCATTAGTGGGAGCAGCTATAGCGGCGTTGGTATATAATTACCTGGAAGATTAGAGAGGGGCGACATATATGGAACCGAAGAAACTCAGAAGATCCACAACGGATAAGCTTATTGCCGGTGTATGCGGAGGCTTTGGAAAATATTTTGATATAGATCCTGTGGTGATAAGGGTAGTTTGGGCACTTTGCTGCGCATTGCTGGGCACAGGACTTTTGGCATACATAGTCTGTGCCATAGTAATTCCCTCAGAAGATATTTATACATCATATTAAGATTGAAAAAAGTATGAGTATAGAGGATTGAAATGGTTAGATTTATTTTAATACTGATAACAGCAATGACCACATCTTTCACCTTTGCTTCAGGCTGCTCCCAGTGGGGAAATGAAACGGTCACAGAGCCGGTGTCATTTGAAAAGTCGGCGGTCTCACTCAGCAGGAAAAAGCTCACATTGAATGTGGGCGATACAAAGAGGCTTAAGCTAAAGAACCTGTCGGATGGTGCAGAGGTTAAATGGACTTCCTCTGATAAAGAGATCGTAAGGGTTTCAAAGAAAGGAAAGGTACGCGCGCTTTCTCCGGGAAAAGCTAAAATCACAGCCCGCACAAATGGAGAAAAATATGTGTGCACGGTGACAGTAAAGAAAGCTTCAGAACAGGATATAAGTAATATGACACTTGTTATGACTATAGACGGAAAAGAAATTCCGGTAAAATGGGAGAATAATGATTCTGTAAATGCTTTGAAGAGTCTGGCGACCTCAGAGCTTAAAATATCCATGTCAAAATATGGCGGCTTTGAGCAGGTTGGAAGAATTGGCACTTCAATAACCAAAAATGACAGGGATATCACCACGACTCCGGGAGATATCGTTCTTTACTCGGGAAATCAGATGGTCATTTTCTATGGAGAAAACACCTGGGATTATACAATGCTGGGGCATATTGAAGGCTACACAGAGGCAGAGCTTGAAAAGCTACTTGGAAATAAAGATGTGACAGTGTCTTTGACACTAAAGTAAGAAGTAAAAGAGAAAGCAGGATCGAAGATGAGCAACTTAAACAGGACAATGATGCAGTTTTTTGAATGGTATCTACCCAATGACGGACTTTGGTGGAAACGCTGTTCGGCAAAGGCTGACAATCTGGCAGAACTGGGGATAACAGATGTGTGGCTTCCTCCTGCTTACAAAGGGACCAGTCAGGATGATGTGGGCTACGGGGTGTATGATACCTACGATCTGGGTGAATTTGATCAAAAGGGCACCGTAAGGACAAAATACGGCACGCGAAAGGAGTATCTGGATGCCATAAAAAGCTTCCACAAAAATGACATAAAAGTATTTGCCGATATAGTTTTAAACCACAGGATGGGGGCAGATGAGTGCGAAGAAGTAATGGCACACAAAGTCTCTCCTGCTGACCGTAATCAGATAGTAAGTGAGCCTCAATTGATTCGCGTCTGGTCGAAATTTACTTTTCCCGGCAGAGGCAAAAAATACAGCGATTTTATTTGGGATCATACATGCTTTACAGGTACGGACTGGGATGAAAATACAAAAGAAAAGGGGCAGCTTTACTGCTTTGAAGGAAAAAGCTGGAGCCAGCAGACCGATATCGAAAACGGAAACTTTGATTATCTCATGGGCTGTGATGTGGACATGGATAATCCGGAGGTTTTGGAGGAGATCCACAGATGGCTTTTATGGTATATCGACACCACAGGTATTGATGGTGTAAGGCTGGATGCAGTTAAGCATATAAAGTCCGGCTTTTATAAGGATATGCTTTCAAGAATAAGGTCTGACAAAAAAATAGAACTGCCTGCAGTAGGTGAGTATTGGAGCGGTGAGACAGGGCGGCTGACAGGGTATCTGGATGCGGTGGATAATTGCATGTCGCTATTTGACGTAAGCCTTCATTACCGGTTTTTTGATGCTTCAAAAAGCGGTGCCTCTTATGATCTCAGGCGCATATTTGACGGCACTTTGTTGTCTGTAAGACCCGATCAGGCAATTACATTTGTGGACAACCATGATACACAGTATGGTCAGAGCCTTCAATCATATATCGAGGATGGCTTCAAGCAGCTTGCCTATGCGCTCATTCTGCTTAGATCAGAGGGGACACCCTGTATATTTTATTCGGATTACTACGGGAATCCGCCAAAGGACAGACCCATGGTCCCGAATCTTGGAAAGCTTATAAAAATAAGGAGCCGTTATGCTTATGGCGACCAGATCGATTATTTTGACGATCCCGGGGTATTGGGCTGGGTTCGCCGTGGAGAGGCTGATTTTCCGGATTCCGGGCTGGCGGTGGTGCTTAGCAACAATGCCAATGGAAAAAAACGCATGGAAGTGGGCAAAGCCTTTGCGGGAGAACTCTTTTATGATGCCATGGGAGAGTGCACGGAGCCGGTGACAATCGGTGATGATGGCTGGTGCGATTTTTACTGTAATGGAAACAGTGTATCTGTCTGGGTCAGAGCCGGGGCTTTTGAATATCTGTCTGTAAACGAATGAGGGAGTTATGCCTGAGGATCACAGTAATAACAATTCCTTTACGGCGATATCGTATTCATTGCGGTTTTTTGCCTTCTTTATTTGTTTGAGTTCCCTGGCATTATGGGGGTATGCTTTTCCTAAAAAGTTCCACAGATCTTTCATCTTGAATAAAATATCACGATCGCCGGAAAGATAGGAAGCATACTCATCCCATAGGTCCTGTAAAAAGAGGTATATCACATTGGGATCATAATTGTCTTTTTCACCACTGACCTTTGAAGGAAGAAAAGGATCCACAAGCGCACCCCTGCCAAGCATTACACCCTTGATGTAAGGGAAGCGTTTTAATATCAGATCCACATCTGGAGGGCTGTTCAGATCTCCATTATAGATAAGCGCAGATTTTTGGCATTTGTCATAGAAAACCTCAAAGGAATCAGGAGTGGCATTTTCATTATAGTATTCTTCTCTGATCCGGGGATGCACAATGATGGCGGAAAAGGGATATCCTGAAATCGTTTCTGCTATGTCATATGCTTCCTTGTGGGATGTCATACCTACCCGTGTTTTAACAGACAATCCGGGTAGGTTTTCTTTTTCTATAGCTTCAAAAATCACATCAAAAAAACCATCAAGAGCAGAGATATCCTTCAGCATCCCGGCACCCTTGCCCTTTGCCACCACCGTACCGGAGGGACAGCCAATGTTCAGGTTTACCTCTTTATATCCAAGATCAGACAGTTCCCTCATTGCCCATATGAGATCATCAGGATCATTTGTGAGGATTTGTGGGACGAGATCCTCTTCATAGGGGATGAACTCCCTTTTTTCCCGTGCCTTAAAGGTATGGGTCTGATTTGCGGCAATAAAGGGGGTATAGTATCTGTCGATACCCTTAAAATACTTCTTATAACATTTTCTGAATGAGGCTGTTATGATCCCCTCCATGGGGGCAAGCTCTATTCTTTTTTTCATGGCTTCTCCTTAGCATTTCTGTGGCAGGAAATAATATACCACAAAACGACGAGGAAAATGCAAATTTATTTGCATTTGACGACCGTATGCGATAACCGTCGCTCTGCGGCGGTTATACCACAAATTCTAAGTTCAATCACCTGCTTTGTCTCGAATGTTTATTTGGCGGCGGTGTAAGCTTTGTGGTATATTATTATTAGAATAAAGGAGGTGCCTATGTTTAATTATATTAAAAGGGACGATATCAATTCGGCTGTAGCGGAATACCAAAAGACAAAAGGGGCGATCCTTTTGGATGTCAGGGAAAGGGATGAATATGCAAGTGGGCACATACCGGAAAGTATAAACGTGCCGGTAAGCGAGATAGATAAAGTAAAGGATAAAATAACTGATACCGACACCCCTGTTTTTGTATACTGTCTGGCAGGAACAAGGGCAAAGCGGGCAGTGGACGCAATGACAAAAATGGGCTATAGTAATTTGAGAAATATAGGCGGCATAAAATCCTATACCGGAGAGATAGAAAGATAGGGTGTGAATATGATCCTTTCAACATTGTGCTATCTTATAGAAAATGACTCCTATCTCATGCTTCACCGTGTAAAAAAACAGGTGGATGTAAACAGTGGAAAATGGATAGGTGTGGGAGGAAAGTTTAAGCCAGGGGAAAGTCCTGAGGAGTGTGTGGCTCGTGAGGTGTATGAGGAGACGGGATTTACCCTTGAAAAATATAGTCTGAGGGGGATCATCACCTTTTCGTCAGAGGGCTGGGAAGATGAGATCATATTTTTGTATACGTCAGATGATTTCAGCGGCACACTTCGGGAGTGTGATGAGGGAGAACTTAAATGGGTCCCCATAGCAGATGTGCCCGCATTGAATCTGTGGGATGGTGACAGGATCTTTCTAAAGCTTTTGGAGGAAGACAGGGGCTTTTTCTCGCTAAAGCTATCGTATAAGGGAGATGAATTAGTAGATCAGAGATTGGTCTGTTATTAGACAGGAGGCTCCCGGAGCATATGACGGGAAAGCTGGT